>JAUXCI010000100.1 GCA_030618945.1 Flavobacteriaceae bacterium | reverse complement strand
TTTACGCACTTTTTAACATACACTTCCGTAAAAGCTTCGATCTAAACAATGATTTTTAGTTGAAGAGTGTACTTCAAGGATTCACGCATTAAAGAAATTAACTTTCAAAGTTCTATCTCAACATCGAAGTTTCTTTGTATCGAAATCGGCCTATTTTATTCCTGCCTGGCCGGCTGGCAGGTTTCGTCTTGCATCCTGATAATTTTAGTAGGGCTGAAGGTAGCAGCCATCGAGTGAAACGGCTTAGGCTGCGCTGGATTAAAATTATTAAAGAGATGCACAGACAAATAAAATCAGCCTTGATTTTTCCGTCTTTTTGCATCAAGGCAAAAGGACAAAAAACTCTAACTTTATAAACTTATTCCTTAAAACAAAAAAAGCGCCAGATGGCGCATTTTAATTGATAAACTTGAATGGAATTAACCTCCAAAATCGTCAAATCGAATATTTTCATCTGCCATTCCGAAGTCCTCTCCCATTTTTTGAACAGCGTTGTTCATCATTGGAGGTCCACAGAAATATAGCTCCAGATCTTCAGGGTTTTCATGTTTTGACAGGTATTCATCAATAACAGCCTGATGCACAAAACCAAGGAATCCATCGCCATCTTTATCATTAATGTCTTTCATTGTTGTCCAGTTATCTTCTTCTGCCGGTTCTGAAAGTACAATGTAAAATTTAAAATTTGGGAATTCTTTTTCCAATTCTCTAAAATGATCTACATAGAACAATTCTCTTTTAGATCTACCACCATACCAATAAGTCACTTTTCGGCCGGTTTGTAATGTTTTGAACAAATGATAAAGATGAGATCTCATAGGAGCCATTCCGGCCCCTCCACCAACATACAGCATTTCAGACTCTGATTCATTGATAAAGAATTCTCCATAAGGTCCTGAGACAATTACCTTATCTCCTGGTTTCCTATTAAAAATATAAGAAGATGCAACTCCAGGGTTTACTGACATCCAACCATTTTTGGCCCTGTCCCATGGCGGAGTGGCAATCCGAACATTAAGCATTACATTTCTACCTTCTGCCGGATATGAAGCCATAGAATAGGCTCTTTCCACATCCTCACTATTCTTCATTTTCAAGGGCCACAAATTAAACTTATCCCATTCTAATTTGAATTTATCAGGATCATTTGGATGTTCTACAGGATGAGCAGTAATATCCATATCCTCAAATGACACTTCTGTATTCGGAATTTCAATTTGAATATAACCCCCGGCTTTATAATCCATATCTTCGGGTAATTCTACGACAAACTCTTTGATAAAAGAGGCTACGTTATAATTGGAAACCACAGTAGCTTCGAATTTTTTGATACCGAATATTTCTTCCGGAATGGTTATTTCCATGTCTTCTTTAACCTTCACCTGGCATCCTAATCTTGCTCCTGACGCCAATTCTTTTCTTGTAAAGTTAGGAACCTCTGTGGGTAATGCCTCTCCTCCACCTTTTAGCACATGGCACTCACACTGTAAACAGGTACCTCCTCCTCCACAGGCAGAGGGTAAAAATATTTTTTCATTTCCTAGTGTGGTTAACAGGGTGCTTCCAGTTTCCACTTCAATTTCTTTTTTGCCGTTAATCAAAAGTTTTACTTTTCCTGACGGAAGAAGCTTTGCTTTTGCTACCAGCAAAACAGTCACTAATATGAGTATTAAGACTAATGAAAAGACGATACTTGCTACTATTGGACTCATTATCTATATGATCTTTAATAAATATATTATAATTTAATTCCTGAAAAACTCATAAAAGCTATAGCCATCAATCCTGTTATGATAAATGTTATTCCAAGTCCTTTTAATGGTTTAGGAACATTTGAATAGGCAATTTTTTCTCTGATAGCAGCAATGGCAACAATGGCTAAAAACCAGCCTACACCTGATCCTAATCCATAAACTGCAGATTCTGTAACGGTTATAAAGTTTTTCTGTTGCATAAATAGTGAACCTCCCAAAATAGCACAGTTAACAGCGATCAAAGGAAGAAATATACCCAAGGCACTATAAAGCGCAGGTGCAAATCGCTCAACAATCATTTCAACAAGTTGTACCATAGAAGCAATTACTGCGATAAACATAATAAAACTTAAAAAACTTAAATCAATCGTAGCGTATTCAGGGCCCAGCCAAACCAAGGCGCCTTCTTTTAATATATAGGTATCCAAAAGATAATTGACAGGTACTGTAATGGTCAAAACAAAAATTACAGCGGCTCCTAAACCAACTGCAGTTTTAACCGTTTTAGAAACGGCAAGATAAGAGCACATCCCAAGAAAATAGGCAAATACCATATTTTCTATAAAAATGCTCTTGACAAATAAACTTAATAATGCTTCCATGCTTTATTTTTTTAATGCTTCCTCTACTTTTTATAAAGGCTAACTATAATTTTATTTTTACTCTTCGATCAGTTTTCTATTCTTCGATCTTTGGAACCAGATCAAAATACCTACCGTGATCAATGCCATCGGTGCCAGCATCATAAACCCATTATTCTCATATCCGTAATGATACAAACCAGTTGATTCTGCCAGAGATTTTCCTTTATGACCCAATACCTCATAGCCCATAAGTTTTCCTGACCCTAATAATTCTCTAAAAAAAGAAACAATGATCAAAATAACGGCATAGCCAATGGTATTACCAATACCATCTAATACCGATTTCCACGGGCCATTTCCTAAGGCAAAAGCCTCAAATCTACCCATGATAATACAGTTGGTAATGATCAACCCTACAAATACCGAAAGCTGCTTGCTTACATCGTAAGAATAAGCTTTCAACACCTGATCAACCAGAATAACCAAAAAGGCTACTACGATCAATTGTACAATAATCCGAATTCTATTTGGAATCAAATTTCTCATTAAGGAAATAGATAAGTTTCCAAATACCAAAACAAACAAAACCGCTAACGACATTACAATAGCCGCTTTTAATTGTACCGTAATCGCTAAAGCTGAACAAATACCCAAGACCTGAACCGTTACCGGGTTATCATCATCTAAGGGATCAATTAATAATCTCCTGTTCTTTTGCGAAAACAAACCTTCTTTATTTCCTGCCATCATTAATTGTTTTTAAAGTATGGTAAATAGTTCTCTAATCTTTCAGTGATCATATCGGTTACCGCGTCTGAAGTAATTGTTCCACCTGAGATACCGTCTACACCATGCATATCACCTGATTTAGCACCTCCTTTAACGGCTTTTACTGAAACAAAATTATTGTCTTCATCAAAAATGGTTTTCCCAATATATTGGTCCTCGTACCAGGATTGATTAATTTCTGCACCCAAACCAGCAGTTTCACCCGCATGATCAAAAGAAGCTCCCACTATGGTGTTTTTGTCATCGTCCAGCGCTATATAACCCCAAATTTCTTTCCAAAGTCCTGCCCCAAACAAGGGAATTACATAGAATTTTTTACCGTCCTTCTCGGCTATATAAAGTGGAAAGGCCTGTTGTTCTTTTGGCCTTTTGGTCTCTTTAATTAATTCTATCTTAAATGCCTCTACATTTTCGTTCACCGAACCGTCTGCATTTAAGGCTAGTTCTTCTTTTACAAAATCCATAAATTGGGCCCCAGCCTCATCTCTACTAACATTTACCCCAATGGTGGATAAAATGTTTTGCATTTTTTCCTTTTTCACATTCTCTGCCTGCAATGGTTTTAAGGTAGTTGCTGTAAAGGCAAGAGCCGCAGCCACACCAACAACCAATATCACCGCAAAAATAAATGTGTATAAATTACTATTCCTATCCATAATTATACGTTAACTTTTTGTAATCTCTTTTTTCTTCTCTTCACATTAGCTTCAATAATGTAATGGTCAATGGTTGGAGCAAAGACATTCATTAATAAAATCGCCATCATCATACCTTCAGGCAAAGTTGGGTTCACCACTCGAATAAGAATAGCGAAAATTCCTATTAAAAATCCGTAGATCCATTTTCCTTTGTTCGTTTGAGCCGCCGTTACCGGATCTGTAGCCATAAAAACCAAACCAAATGCAAATCCGCCAACCATCAGGTGTTGCCACCATGGAAAGTTTAATAGTTCATTGGTACTGCTACCGATAATATTAAATAAGAAGCCCATTAAAGAAGCTCCCACCAAACAGGAAATCATAATTCTCCAACTTGCAATTCCGGTTATAATTAGCAATCCCGCTCCCAATAATATCATAAGAACTGAGGTCTCACCAACAGAACCAGGCATATAACCCATAAACATGTCAAATACACTTGTATTTGGAGCAATACCTCCTGCAACAGCTCCTAATACCGTTTCGCCTGAAACACCATCTGCGACCGAATCAGCCACCCAAACAGTATTACCCGACATATAAGGTGCATAGGAGAATAATGCAAAGGCCCTTGCTACCAAAGCTGGATTCAGAATATTCATTCCAGTACCACCAAAGGCTTCTTTACCAATTAATACAGCAAATACAACCGAAACGGCTAACATCCACAAAGGCAAATCAATTGGCATAATCATAGGGATTAACAATCCGGTTACTAAATAACCTTCGTTTACCTCATGACCTCTAAAAATAGCATAGGCAAACTCAATTCCAAGCCCCACCCCATAAGAAACAATCACCATTGGCAGGAATCTAATCGCACCATACATAAAATATTCCAAAAATTCTTTCCCCTCACCCATATTCTGGTATCCAATATTCCATATACCGAATATAAGTGCAGGTAACAACGCTATGACCACAACCATCATTACTCTTTTGAGGTCAACTCCATCACGAATATGAGCTCCGTGTTTTGTGGTATGGTTTGGAACAAAAAGAAAGGTTTCTATTCCGTAGTATGCCGGAGCATATGTCTCAAGTTTCCCTCCTTTGTCAAAGTGAGGTTTAATTTTATCTAATTGTTTTCTAATAAATTTCATTTAACCTACTTCTTTTATCATTAAATCTAATCCTTCACGAATAATTTGCTGAGCTTCAATCTTGGAAGTACTAATAAAATCGATCAATGCAAAATCTTCCGGTGCTACTTCGTAGATTCCTAAATTTTCCATTTTCTCAATATCCTGGATCATGGTTGCCTTTAAAAGTTGCATTGGAAAAATATCCATGGGCAATACTTTTTCCATTTCACCCGTTATTACAAATGCACGCTCTTCACCATTTAAATTTGTATCAAGATCGTATTCCTTATTTGGTGTTAGCCATGAAAAGAAAGTTCTGCTCATGCTAAATTTATGATTTCCAATAAATGGCATCCATCCAAAGAAACTGTAGTGATCGCCTTCGGGCAAAACACTTATCGAATCGTGATAGAAACCAATCGTATCATTCAGATCAACCGTAGTACCGGTGAGAGGATTCCCACTGATAATCCTGCTTTTCCCTGATTTAAGTTTACCAGCTACAATGTCTTTAATCTGTGTACCTTGAATTACTGTATAATACTGTGGACTTTCAACCTGAGTTCCAGTAAGCGCAATTACCTTAGTAGGATTGTATTTTCCCGTAAGAAACAAGCTTCCAATATTCGCAACGTCCTGTGGATCCACTATCCAAACTCTCTCTCCTGAATTCACAGGGTCAACTTTTGCTATTTGAATTCCTACATTTCCTGCAGGGTGTTTACCACTTACCTTGTGAAGTACCACTCCTTTGATCCCATTCAGAAAAGAATCTGAACCATCAACTGATAAATGAACCTGGCCTTCAGTTAATTTCGATAAGGCGTCAACACCTGCTTGAAACTCCTTTTCCCTTCCTTCCAATGTTACAAGGTGAGAAGCAGCCAAAGGCGCCGTTGCATAGGCCGAAATAAATATAGATTTTGGATTATCCGACGGATTGGCAATCACATCATATGGTCTTTGCCTAATCATAGGCCAGCATCCACTTTCCAATAATAATTCTTTAACCTGGGGGCCAGCCAGTTTACCTGGGGTTTTGGCGCCAAAATCAATAAAAGTATCATTGGTATCAGAACTTATCTCAATGGATAATATCTTGCGTTTTGCACCGCGAACAATATCCTTAACCACTCCGCTAATAGGAGAAGTAAATTTGATCTGTTCATTTTGTTTGGCATAAAAAACAGCGTCACCAACCTTTAGTTTATCACCAATCTTGACTAGTAATTTGGGTTGAATTCCGTGAAACGCAGGTGGATTTATAACAAACTTTTTTGAGCGATTCGCCAGAGATATTTGATGGTTGGCTACTCCTTTGAGCTTAATAGTTAAGCCCTTTTTAATTTTAATGTCTGTTGACATACTTTGCTTAGTTAAATATAATTTCCTTTTGCCATCAAAGCCTAATAAAAAGGAAAAAATAATTGTTTATTAATCGAGTGTAAATTTAATAATTAATATTTTATAGATTAGCATTTAATTTATTTATTTAGGTCTAACAGATCAATTTTGAATATAATAACCAGGACGATAAGAATGTTCCCAATTATTGCTTAAATTACAAGTTTCATATGAACAACGTATTTTATTTCCTGAAAAAATCGGTCCTGATTTGCTTATTTTCGATCATATTTCTGCCACTTAGTGCCCAAAGGAACAATATCATTCCACCTCCTCCTTTTATTAAAACAGTAGTATTAAAGCCATTAGACCCTGAAGTTTACGCCCCAATTGTGAAGCTGGGTGAAAAATTGATCTTAAGTTTTGACGATATCAATGCAGGAGAAAACATTTACTCCTACCGTATTGAACACTGCGACTATAACTGGCAAATATCTAATCTTTCCTCCACAGAATACATGACAGGGTTTGCGACTGACCGCATACGAAATTATCAAAATTCTTTCAACACCCTGCAATATTACACCCACTATAAGCTGAGCATACCCAATAAAAATAACAAGATCAAAATTAGTGGTAATTATTTGATCAGTGTTTTGGATGATTTCGGAAACGTTCTTTTTACCAGACGCTTTATCATGTACCAACCCAAGGTAAATGTTGGTGTAACGGCACATAGAAGCACTGACGCAGCAACCATAAATGAAAAGCACAGCATTCAATTTGTGATTAATCATCAAAACTTATTTCTAAACGATCCTTATCAGGAAATAAAAGTAGACGTTTATCAGAATAACGACTGGAACTCAGTTATTAAAAACGTAAAGCCAAAATATGTAAGAGGGTCCCAACTCCTTTATAATTACGTTGACGGACTATCTTATTGGGCGGGTAATGAATACCTGTATTTTGATACCAAAGAAATTCGAAGCGCCACAAATAACATTTTTAGAACAAGGCGTGATAATATTTTTAACACCTACTTATATATGGATGAAGCAAGAGGTAATCGGCCCTACTCCTTCTACCCTGATGTTAATGGTAATTTTGTCTTAAGAACCCTTGATGCTCAAGATGTTTCGCTCGAAGGCGATTATTCTTTTGTCCATTTTAGCCTGCAATACAAGGATAATTTAGACAATGATGAGATCTATGTTTACGGCAACTTCAACGATTGGCAAATCACCGAGGAAAATAGAATGTTCTATAATGAAAAAAGTGGTTTATATGAATCGACAATGTTATTCAAACAGGGTTTTTTCAATTATACTTATGTAGCAGTTAACAAGGATTTTAGGATCAATCCTTACAAAGTAGAAGGCTCTTTTTATCAAACCGAAAATAACTATTCGGTCATCGTTTATTACAGAAAATTTGGCGACAGATATGACCAGGTAATCGGCCATGGATCAGCAAACTCAAAAAAGCTTCTTAATTGAGTCATTTTATGCGTAATTTAGCTGTATTCCAGGGCCTGTTATTTTATACAAATACTTGCCAATGCCTTGTGAATAATTCATAAGAATTCCATATTTTTCTTGAACAAAATTTAACATTTCTGGTATATGAATTCAACAATTAAGAAATATTAGGTAATTATTTGAAATAATTCATACTTGTCATTTGCGGTTTACAGTTAGTGATAATTGTCATATTTTGAAGTCCATCTAATGAGTAATTTTGCCGGGTAATTCAAACGGCACTAACAAAAATAAAAAAAATGAATATCAGTCACATTGAACACATCGGAATCGCTGTAAAAAGCATAGAAGAATCAAGAAAATATTACGAAGAAGTTTTGGGTCTTACCTGTTACTCTGTTGAAGAAGTAACAGATCAAAAAGTTAAAACTGCGTTTTTCAAGGTAGGCGATACAAAAATTGAACTTCTTGAAAGCACTTCCCCAGAAGGGCCTATCGGAAAATATATTGAAAGAAAAGGTGAGGGTATACATCACATTGCATTTGCCGTTCCCAATACCTCAGCAGCACTGGAAAAAGCCTCTGAAAAAGGCATTCAGTTGGTAGACAAGGTATCCCGTAAAGGAGCCGAAGGATTAAATATTGGATTTCTTCATCCAAAATCTACACATGGAGTTCTAACTGAACTTTGTTCAAAATAATATTGCGCCACCTTCTATATAAAAAGGCTGGAGATAAAATAAATTTAGAGACCATTTAAAACCTAAACCATGGTTAATCAAACAAAAATTAATGAACTCATTGAAAAAAGAGTTAAAGCTAAAATGGGTGGAGGAGAAAAGAGAATCGATTCTCAGCACGCCAAGGGTAAACTTACTGCCAGAGAACGTATAGAAGTGCTTCTTGATGAAGACAGCTTTGAAGAGTT
>JAUXCI010000088.1 GCA_030618945.1 Flavobacteriaceae bacterium | reverse complement strand
TTTTGGGAATTGTCTTGTCTTTTTACAGCCTTCTCAAACAATTAAAAAATATTGAAAATTAATTGATAATGAATCCTTTCTTTAAATTTTCAATAGCACTTCTCCTTATTCTCGGTCTTGTTTTTGCAATTCATATTGCCTTTTTGAATCAACTCGAAAAAGCCTTATTTGACAATCGAATCCTTGCCGCATATCTGATCAATTATTTTCTAGCGGTCTCTATTTATTTGATGTTATATCTTCTGAAAAATAAAATGGCGGCGCATATAGGCTTTCTATACATGGGAGGCAGTTTGGTTAAATTTATTTTCTTTTTTATCTTCTTTTATCCTTTTTATAAAATGGATGGGGAACTGGACTCACTGGAATTTGCAGCCTTCTTTATACCCTATGTAATCAGCTTGATTTTCGAAACTTTAGGGGTCATTAATATTCTAAAAAAATAAAATTTTCATCATAATCTATCCAAATAAAAATATTACATTTGCACCGATTTTTTAAGCCAAAATAACGTGTTAAAGATGCAAAGTAAGTTTTTAGTAAAATTCCTTACAGTCACAGTTTTAGTTTTTAGTTTGAACCTGAATGCGCAACATGAAGCGCATGAAGGAAGCGAAGATGAAAAAGATATAAAAACAGAAATCAAGGAAAGTATTAATCATCATATACAGGATTCCTATGATTTCATCTTTTTTAGTGATACTGAAAACAACAAACACTATGGTTTTTCTCTTCCTGTAATTCTGATTGATGAAGGTTTCCACCTATTTTCTTCTTCTAAGTTTCATCACGGTGAAACTGTTGCTGAAAGCAATGGAAAATACTACAAATTATACCATAACAAAATATATAGTACTGATGCTGAGGGCACTATAAACCTAGATGATCATCAACATCCAACCAATCCTAAACCTTTAGACTTTTCAATTACAAAAGGTGTTTTGATGATTATGATCACAGGAGCCTTAATGCTACTTTTATTTATTGGCCTGGCGAGATCATTTGGTAAAGGACCAATTGCAAAAGGAGCGGGAAGATTTTTCGAACCCATTATAGTTTATATTCGTGACGATATCGCAAGACCTAATATTGGTGAAACCAAGTATAAAAAATACATGCCGTATTTATTGACGGTGTTTTTCTTTGTTTGGTTTTTAAACCTTTTTGGTTTAACGCCGCTGGGAGTAAATGTTACTGGTAATATAGCGGTTACTTTTGCCCTGGCAATTATAACTTTTATAATCACGCAGTTATCAGGAAACAAAAACTATTGGAAACATATCTTTTGGATGCCGGGCGTGCCGGTTCCGATGAAATTCATTTTAGCTCCTATTGAACTATTAGGAGTCTTTATTAAACCATTTGCCTTAATGATTCGTTTGTATGCCAATATTATGGCCGGACATGTTGTGCTTATGAGTATAATAGGATTAGTATTTATTTTTCAAAATTGGTTAGGAGGCGCATTGTCATTGTTTCTTGCATTTTTCCTTTCCATTATTGAATTGCTAGTAGCAGCCTTGCAAGCTTATATATTTACTTTGCTATCGGCATTGTATTTTGGCTTCGCAGTTGAAGAACACGATGAGGCACATTAATAAATTGAATGTTTAATTTTTAATTATATATATATATGGAAATTCCAACTATTGTAGGAGCAGGTTTAATTGTTATCGGTGTTGGTATCGGTATTGGTAGAATTGGTGGTTCAGCGATGGACGCTATTGCTCGTCAACCTGAAGCTACAGGTAAAATTCAAACAGCGATGTTGATTGCAGCAGCGCTTATTGAAGGTATTGGTTTTGCAGCATTGTTTGTAGGCTAGTAAATTTAACAATAGCTATGACGGTTGGTTATAGCTATTGTTTTTAAAAACTAATTTAATATATACACATGGAGAAGTTAATCAACGATTTTTCATTTGGACTTTTTTTCTGGCAAATCGTACTCTTTGTTCTTTTGCTGTTATTACTGAAAAAATTTGCTTGGAAACCTATTTTAGAGGCTTTAAACAGCAGAGAAGAAGGTATTCAAAATGCATTGGATGAGGCGGATAAGGCGCGACAGGAAATGGTTGATCTAAAATCTAGCAACGAAAAGATCCTGAAGGAAGCCAGATTAGAAAGAGACGGCCTTTTAAAAGATGCCCGAATGATCAAGGATAAAATGATCAGCGAAGCAAAAGATGAGGCGAATGTTCAATCTAACAAGATTATTGAGCAAGCCAGAACGGCAATCGAAAATGAAAAATTAGCCGCTATTACAGAGTTAAAAAATCAGGTGGCTGAATTGTCTATTGGAATTGCTGAAAACATCATGCAAGACGAATTGTCAAATAAAGGCAAACAAGTTGCGTTGATTGAAAAAATGTTGAATGAAGCTAGGTTAAAATAGTATCATGATAGGAACGAGAGCAGCATTAAGATACGCAAAAGCAACCTTGGATCTGGCAAAGGAAAAAGGTTGTGCAGATAAGGTAAATGAAGACATGAAACTCATTCAATCAACTATTGAAGAGAATCCTGATTTGGAAATTATGTTGAAGAGCCCTGTTATCAAACAAGCTCAAAAAAAATCTGTGTTGATCAATGTTTTTGAGAAAAAGGTAAATGATATTTCTCTAAGACTACTCAAACTTTTGGTAACCAATAGAAGACTGGAAATTTTATTTCTGGTCGCAAAGGAATACATTGTAATATATGATTTCCTAAAGGGTGTGGAAGTGGCTCAGGTAACTTCAGCTGTTCCCTTGACCAAAGAACTGGAAAAGGCAATCTTAGAAAGAGTTCAGGAATCAATCGATAAAAAAGTTTCCATAGAAAATATTATAGATCCTTCAATCATTGGAGGGTTTATTTTAAGAGTTGGAGATAAACAATACGATTCAAGTGTTTCATACAGATTAAAAGATTTGCTTTCAAAATTTGAAGATAATCAGTATATATCTAAAATATAACAACGATAATAGATAGTAAAAATGGCAACAATAAAACCAGCTGAAGTTTCAGCAATTTTAAAAGAACAACTTACAGGATTTGAAGGAAAAGCTTCATTAACTGAAATAGGAACAGTACTACAAATAGGTGATGGTATTGCAAGAATTTATGGTTTATCCAATGTGCAATATGGAGAACTAGTAGTTTTTGAAGGTGGTTTGGAAGGTATCGTTCTTAACCTTGAAGAAGACAATGTTGGAGTAGTATTATTGGGAGAGTCCACTGCTATTAAAGAAGGTGCTACTGTAAAACGTACAGACAGAATTGCTTCTATCAACGTTGGTGAAGGAATTTTAGGTAGGGTTGTAAATACCCTGGGTGAAACTATTGATGGCAAAGGACCTCTTGAAGGTGAGTTGTTTGAAATGCCTCTTGAAAGAAGAGCTCCTGGTGTAATTTTCCGTGAACCGGTTACAGAACCATTACAAACAGGATTAAAAGCGGTTGATGCTATGATCCCTATTGGTAGAGGTCAGCGTGAGTTGATCATTGGTGACCGTCAAACCGGTAAATCGACCGTTGCTTTGGATACTATTATCAATCAAAAAGAATTTTATGATGCAGGTGAACCGGTTTATTGTATCTATGTTGCCATAGGTCAAAAAGGATCTACGGTAGCCGGTATTGCCAAAATGTTAGAAGAAAAAGGCGCTTTGGCCTATACAACTATTGTAGCGGCTAACGCTTCTGATGCTGCAGCTATGCAGTTTTATGCGCCGTTCGCAGGTGCTGCAATTGGTGAGTATTTTAGAGATACGGGTAGACCAGCATTAATTATTTATGATGATCTTTCTAAACAAGCAGTTGCTTACCGTGAGGTTTCTTTATTGTTAAGAAGACCCCCTGGACGTGAAGCTTACCCTGGAGACGTTTTCTATCTTCACTCAAGACTTCTTGAAAGAGCAGCAAAAGTAATCAACGATGATTCTATTGCAGCTAAAATGAATGACATTCCAGCTTCTTTAGAAGGGAAAATAAAAGGTGGTGGCTCGTTAACTGCTTTACCTATTATTGAGACTCAGGCTGGTGATGTATCTGCCTATATTCCAACTAACGTGATCTCAATTACAGATGGTCAGATCTTTTTGGAATCGGATCTTTTTAACGCGGGAGTTAGACCTGCGATCAATGTGGGGATTTCAGTTTCTCGTGTTGGAGGTAATGCTCAGATTAAATCTATGAAAAAAATAGCCGGAACCTTGAAATTGGATCAGGCGGCATACCGTGAATTGGAAGCCTTTTCAAAATTCGGTTCAGATCTTGACGCAGCTACCTTAAGCGTAATTGAAAAAGGAAAAAGAAATGTTGAGATTCTTAAACAGGCTCAAAATGATCCAATGGCGGTTGAAGATCAAGTAGCTATTATATACGCAGGATCAAAGGATTTATTGAGAAAAGTTCCTGTTGAAAATGTAAAAGAATTTGAAAAAGATTTCTTGATTTTCTTGCGTGCCAAACACCCTGGTGTACTTGCAACTTTAAAAGCTGGAAAATTAACGGATGAAGTAACCGAAACACTGGAAAAAACTGCCAAAGAAATTTCGGCAAAATTTGAATAAAAGATAAGTGTTTTGCCTGCCTGCCGCAGGCAGGGGTTTCGAGTTTTGGGTTTTGATTCCAAACGGTTAATTAAGAAATTTGGCTTAAAAACTTAGTTCCGAATTTAATTTTAGATAAAGAATGGCAAATTTAAAAGAAATACGTAACAGAATAGCGTCTATCGGGTCAACGATGAAAATCACCAGTGCCATGAAGATGGTTTCTGCTGCTAAGTTGAAAAAGGCCTCAGACGCAATTGTTCAGATGCGTCCTTATTCTAATAAATTGACCGAATTATTACAGAATCTAAGTGCTACTTTAGATAGTGATGATGGAGGGGTTTATACAAAACAAAAAGAAATCAATAAGGTATTGATTGTTGCGATAACTTCAAACAGAGGTTTGTGTGGTGGATTCAATTCGGCCGTTATCAAACATGTAGTGAGTCTTACTGAGACTAAATATGCAGGAAAAGAAGTTTCCATTCTCACCATTGGTAAAAAAGGGAATGACATACTCAGAAAAGAATTCAACATCTTCAAATTTGAAAGTGATCTTTACGATCATCTTAATTTCGAAAATGCCACTCCAATTGCGGTAGAACTTATGGATGAATTTGCGAAGGGCTCTTTTGACCAGATCGATCTTGTCTATAATCGATTCAAAAATGCAGCTACTCAAATTCTGACTGATGAGCAATTTTTACCTATAGTTCCTTCAGCAGAAGGTAACCAAAGTAATACTGATTATATCTTTGAGCCTAATAAAGCTGAGATTGTAGAAGGCCTCATTCCTAAAGCCTTGAAAATTCAATTGTATAAAGCAATAAGAGACTCTTATGCCTCTGAACACGGGGCTCGTATGACAGCCATGCACAAGGCAACAGATAATGCCACTGAATTAAGAGATGATCTGTTGTTAGCTTATAACAAAGCACGTCAAGCAGCCATTACCAATGAAATCCTTGAGATAGTTGGTGGAGCCGAAGCCTTGAAAAGTTAAATAACAATTCAACTTTGTGATTCCTAGGGTACCTTGATCAAAGATCCGAAAAAAACAGCATTCATAAACAACTTGTTAGTGCCGTACCATGCCCCTCTAAAATTTGGATTATCAGCAAATAATACTACCCTGCCTTTTCCTTTTTTACTTACAATAATTGAGGCTGATCGCTTCATCAACTCCAGATTCTCTTTGGTGATATACCCGTCAATATGTGGATCTTTTTGATACCTGGCTACGGTTGAAAATTTATTTTTACTTGGCGACAGCCAAACGCTGTTGTTTTTATACACAGGAACCCTCCGATCATTATATCCAAACCCTAAGGGATGTGTCAAGTCAAGATCAAGGGCAAATATGGCTCCTCCCATGTTTTGTTTCCCTTTACTACCTCTCGCTGATTCATAATCCATTCTTTTAGAACTAGACGCCGAATCTTTCTTAAAAGAGATCAAAGATTCTGCAACTATTTTTTGCTTGATAGCCCAGTCACTGGCCTTGGCAGTTGTAATCAGCGTATTTCCATTCGCTACCCATTCAGATAACCTATCCTTTTCCTTTTTATTCAAAAGTATATAGCGACCAGAAACCATGATAATAACGTTGTACCTTGACAAATCAGTTCTATAAAACAATCTTTCGGGAACTTTCGTCAATGGCATTTTCATTCTATCTTCAAACAAATGCCATACTTCCCCGGCTTCATAGCTTGAAACTCCTCCTTCAACAATCATCATAGCTCTTGGCTTATCCAACGTGCGGAAGCTTCCACTTCCCAATCCATTGCCATTAATTGTTATTCCGGTATTAACCGAATAGGCCTGAACCTCAAATTTTTTAGAGCCTTCACTTATTAACTCATGCAGCACTTCTTTACCTACGGCATATTGTTCTTCAACGGGCACCATCAACGCTCCTCTGTTAAATTGCCTTGTTTCACCGTTGGTTTGCATGGAAAAAGCCTTTGTAGAGGTTTTAACAACCAGTTCATTATTTTGTAAATAGAACAGTAATGCCGGGGCATAATAATCATCATAAGGAATAATATAGGCATAGTCACTAGCTGGTACTTCAACCAAATTAATTGTATTGGTGGCTTTGATAACCTGGGCTGCAGTTGAAGGTAATTTTGACAAAGCACTGTACTTCATATTATAAAAATTCACCATAGACCATGCTGAAGTATCGTAAAAAACGCTATCCCTGTATTTACTGTAAGTCTCGAATAAGGATTGCACTAAATAATACTGTTTCTGCTCAGTAGGAACTATATAGGAAACTCCCGCTGCAAATGACTTATTATTTATCTTAAGTTCTTTTTCTAAAGAATATACGTCTATCTCATGTTTTAATAAAACATCAATAAATGCCTTGTTCCTGTTTTTATCATACCTGTCTCCAAAAACATAGCCTTTAATATTACTTTTCGCGGCCTTTTCCTTTGATGTTTTGAAAAAACTGTTCTGATAACTGTACAGCAGGTCCTTATTTTTAATAGCAGCCTTAATCGTGGCGATACTCGATACGTATTGATTTCTTATGGTAAAGGGAAATGAAAGCTCTCCTGTAGGCGTTTCCTGTAAATGCCCACGCGAACTGGCCTGCTCAAAAAGAAGGGCTAAAGATCCCTGTAAATCCATATATGTGGATCCGTAACCCGGATATGTGGAATCATATACTTCACCCGTAAAGTAAAAGGAGCCTATTTTATCAAGATCTTCTGCATACTGGGCCGCGAAGACCTTATTAAGGACATCTCTGTTCTCAGCGGGCGTAATAGGGTTTAAAGAAGCTGATTTGTTCTTTGGTTCAAAAAAATAAGTGCTGTTGGTACCCATTTCATGAAAATCAGTCACTACGTTGGGATACCAATCATGATACCATTTTAATCTTCCCATGCTTTCAGGATGCACTCCAAGTAGTAAGTCTCTGTTTAAATCAAACCAATAGTGATTGGTCCTGCCCCTTGGCCAGCCTTCATTGTGTTCTATATCATATTTGTCAGCGATTAAAGGATCTCCTCGATAGCTGTTGGCCCAATTCGTATGCCTATCTCTTCCATCCGGATTGATGGTTGGATCTAAAAAAACAATAACCTCTTCTAAATAAGATTTTACGGCTTCACTTTCTGAAGCTATCAGGGTATAGGCAGTTAACATTGCCGCCTCTGTACTTGAAGGTTCGTTTCCGTGAACACCATAAGCAAGGTTTATAAACAGAGGCAGGTCATCATAAGATGTAATATTGGTTTTCTCATCTACAACTTCAAGGTGTTTTTGTCTGTAGTCTTCCAGCTTCTCAATATGCGCTGTGCTACCAATATTTAATATGAGCAGCTTTCTGTTTTCATGTGTTTTTCCGTAAATACTTATGGTAGCCTTATCTGAAAGTTCAGCCAGCTTGTACATATAGGCCACTACCTGATCATGCCTGGTGTGGTATTCACCTATGGGGTAACCGAGAAATTCTTCCGGACTTGGAATACTACTGTCAAATGGTTGGTAAACTTCATAATAATAATCCTGTGCATTTAATGACAACTGTACAAAGATCAACACAGACAGCAATAACTTCTTGTAAAAAAGGCTCATTTGGTTATTTTTTTTAAAATTAGGCATCTTTTAATAATTCAGTTCCCATATTTTTGTAAAAAATTAAATAATGATCAAAGTTCTTTTTTTAGATACCAACCATCCCTATCTGATACAAAGCCTAAGGGAAATTAATCTACAATGTGATGAAGACTATATTTCGTCAAAATCTGAAATCGAAAATAAGATTCACCTTTATGACGGAATCGTGATCAGAAGCAGATTTTCTATTGACCGAGGTTTTTTGGAAAAGGCTTTAAATCTCAAATTTATTGGAAGAGTTGGTGCCGGACTGGAAAATATAGATATCGCTGTTGCGGAAGAAAAAGGCATAGCCCTGATAGCAGCTCCTGAAGGCAATAGAAACGCAGTGGGTGAACATGCCCTGGGTATGATCCTGGCTCTTTTTAACAAATTTAAAAAGGCAGATGATGAAATCAGAAAAGGACTTTGGCTAAGGGAAGATAACAGAGGCATTGAACTTGAAGGAAAAACTGTAGGCATCATTGGTTATGGATATATGGGCAAGGCCTTTGCTAAAAAATTAAAAGGTTTTGACTGTGAAGTTATCTGTTATGACATCAAACCAAAAGTTGCCGATGAAAATGCACGTCAAGTAGATCTTGAAGAATTAATGTTAAAAACAGATGTGCTCAGTTTACACACGCCCCAAACGAATTTAACTCAGGGAATGATCAATGACCTATTTTTAAGCAAATTCAAAAAATCCATCTACCTGATTAATACTGCCAGAGGCTCAGCCGTTGTCACTGAAGATCTGGTAAAGGCTTTAGAGACCCGAAAAGTTTTGGGTGCTTGTTTAGATGTTCTTGAATATGAAAAGGCTTCTTTTGAAAACTTTTTCTCTAAAGAAAATAGCTTACCCAAAGCTTTTCAATATTTGATAAGCTCTGACAAAGTACTATTAAGTCCTCATGTTGCGGGCTGGACAGTGGAATCAAAGTTTAAATTGGCTCAAACTATCGCACAGAAAGTGGCGCTTTTATACCCTCCAAATAATTTTATTTAGCATTTGTTTCCATTAAAAAATCCATGGGTAGTGCGTCTCCCATCCTTTCATTTCCAAAGTCTCCTCCAAATTTTACACG
>JAUXCI010000142.1 GCA_030618945.1 Flavobacteriaceae bacterium | reverse complement strand
TCACAGAACGACATGGCTACGATCCGACTTAAAGCCTGCCTTCCTGTCCAAACCCTGCCTTGTGCCAGTGAGTCAACCTGTTCAAAGGTCATATTCCTGCCTTCCGCAACCTTAGTCACAAAAGTGGTATATACCCTTTCTATACCCTCTTTGGTAACATTATAAAAGTCATCTGTCATAGGTTCAAACAAACTATAATCAAGTGAACGCTTATTTGTTCCTATTTGCTCAGCATTTATACCGATCCGATCCGCAAATTTGCTGATATTCGGTACCATACCAAAAACACCTATACTCCCGGTAATCGTCGTTGGCTCAGCAATAATCTTGTGCGCATTACAAGAAATATAATAACCGCCAGAAGCCGCCAGGCTTCCCATTGAAACAACCAAAGGTTTTTCCTTTTTAGTAAGTTCTAATTCTCTCCAAATAATATCTGATGCCAAAGCACTTCCTCCTGGAGAATTAACCCTCAATACTATGGCTTTAATATTATCAGCCGATCTGGCCTTTTTTAAAGATTTAATAATGAGTTCCTGTCCTATATAATTTTCATCGCCCTTGCCATACATGATTTCACCCTGGGCATAAATTACAGCAATTTTATCCATAGAATTAGATCTGATACGACCTTTACCCGAATCAATATATTTTTTTAAACTTAAAGTATTCAATCGTCTATCCTGACTAATTTCTCCAAGTTCTTTCAACACACTTACGTATTGATCCCTATACATTTGACCGGTAATCATATTATTATCCGCAGCCATATCAGGATTTCTGGCTAACAATTCGTCTGCAATACGGTTAATCTCATCATTCTCAATATTCCTGCTCTCTCTAATATCATCTACTAATTCGATCCAAATAGAATTTAAAAATGCCTGGGTTTGTTCTCTATTGGCCTCGCTCATTTCATTAGCTAAAAACGGCTCAACGGCACTCTTGTATTTTCCGTGACGAATCACTTCCATTTTAATGCCGTACTTGTCTTGAAAATCTTTAAAATACAAAATCTCTCCAGCTAAACCTTTGAATTCAATAAAACCTACCGGATTCACATAAATAGAATCTGCAACGGAGCTTAAATAATAATTCTTTTGCTCATACACATCTGCATAAGCGGTAACAAATTTACCTGATTCCTTAAACTCATATAATTTATCTCTAATTTCCTGAATCTGAGCTACACCAGCCCGAAGCATCAAGGCCTCAATACTTATTCCGATTATATTATCGTCATACTTTGCATTGTCTATCGCATTAATAATTGCGTTTAAACCCATTTTATCTTCGCCTAAGCCTAATATCTGCTCAAATGGGTCATTGCTTTTTGGCGCAAAATCTTTTATTACATTTTCAAGTTTTAAAACAAGAATTGAGTTCTTTTTTACAGATACAACTTCCTCTTCTGTAAAACTCGAGCCTATGACAGAGGCAATGGCCAGAAAAACAAAGAACATAATAAAAAACGAGATAAAAACTCCCAGTATTGCCGCTAATAATTCTCTTAAAAATGTCATCTACGTAATTTGTTATATGTCGTTTTAATCTGAACTTCGTTACAAAAGATTGAAATTAAAAATTGAAATTCACCTCTATTTCCCCTTTGTTTTATTTTCTTTGTAATTCCTTAATTTCTCTGTAGAAATTTTGACCAATATATGATGTTTCTGATTAATTATCGATTAAATTAAAATATTCTGAGTTTGAAAATAGTTCGTACAACATACTTATCTCTTGGAAGTAACCTTGGTAACAAACTCGAAAATTTACAAGGGGCCGTAAATCTAATTAATAATGCTGTAGGGCACGTTAAAAAGGTGTCTTCAGTATATAGAACTAAATCATGGGGCTTTGAAGGAGGTGATTTTTACAATATGTGTATTGAAATATCCAGCAGCCTGAATCCAGAAAAAATGATCAGCACGGTTCTCGGAATTGAGCATAAAATGGGGCGGGAAAGAAATTCAGGAAAAGGGTATAAAGACAGGCTGATTGACATTGATATTTTATTATTTGACAATGAAATCATTTTTTTCAATGATCTTAAGGTTCCTCACCCTCAAATGTTGAATCGTAAATTCGTTTTAGTGCCCTTGACAGAAATAGCGCCAAACGTAATACACCCCATTGCCAAGAAAACCATTTTAATTTGCCTTCAGCATTGTTCAGACCAAGAAACAATTGAGAAAGTGCAGGAAACTATAATTAGGCCCATTTCTTTGGTTGAAAAATATAATTTTATTGCCATTGAAGGTAATATAGGTTCGGGCAAGACCAGTCTTGCGCATAAAATTAATGATGACTTCAATGCCAAACTCGTTTTAGAACGATTTGCTGACAATCCTTTTTTGCCAAAATTCTATGCGGATAAGGAGAGATATGCCTTTCCCCTTGAAATGAGTTTTCTGGCCGACAGATACCACCAACTTACGGATGATTTGGCTCAGTTCGACTTGTTTAAAAACTTTATTGTTTCTGATTATTTTATATTCAAATCGCTCATCTTTGCGCAGATCACGCTGTCTAAAGAAGAATATAATTTGTACAGAAAAATGTTTGATATCATGTATAAGGAAATTGCCAAGCCAGACATTTATGTGTTTTTATACCAGAACACCGATCGACTCCTTGAAAACATCAAAAGTAGAGGTCGGGATTACGAGCAAAATATTCAACCTGAATATTTAGAAAAAATTCACAAGGGATATCTTTCCTTTATCAAATCTCAGGAAAAACTGAATCCGTTAATCATAGATATTTCTGACCTTGACTTTGTCAATAATGAAAACGACTACCAGACCGTGTTAAAACAAATTCTTGATTTCTAAAACCGGAATAATAGAAGATGTTCCTACTGTTTTTTAATTCCCATTTTTTCAGCATAATAATCACAAAAATCACGCATCGTAGCGCTCATTTTTTCATCCCCTGTAGCCAATTCAAATGTTTCGGCCATGGAGCCCAAGGTCTGATGAAAAAATTGTATCATTTCATTCACGGGCATTTCCTTTGTCCATAAATTAATTTTATAGGTGTCCTTGTTTACACCATCCCAAACCGACAGCAATAAGGCTTTTGATTCCATATTTTTAATATCACCATCATCTGCCGACCAGAATAATTTTTCTGGCACCTTGTTTTCATCTAAACCTACCTTAATCTTTATTTCCGAATTGTGCTTTACTGCCATACCTAATATTTTTTTGTGTCTATCGCTTTATCGCCAGACTTGATTTTAATCACTTAACAAATTTAAACCTACACTTATTTTTTTCTTGGCTTGTATTTGGAGTTTCTAAAAAGCTCTTCATTATCCAAACGAACCATTTCCTGTAGCGTAAGGTCATTATTTTCCATAAAGGCATTGACAATTTGCCAACCAAACCAGACGCCAATTTTGCCAGGAGAATCCTTATCTACCTCTAAATAAAATTTTGAAAATGGGGCCTCTGCAATAAATCTTTCAGATAAGGTTGGGTCATTTGAATACAGCATTTCCTTTTGAATAAAATATTTCCAAATGCTTTCCTCGCTAATTTCAGCCCATTGATATTGATCAGGGCTGTACCCGATAATTTCCCTTTTTTCTACCTCAGGAAGGAAGGACTCCATTAGTTTTAATTTTTTCCCTTGTTGGATTATCCTTGAAACATATGATCTACTCGCAGGAGCTCTTAAAATTGGTTCAGCGAGCTGCTCCGCCACGTCAACAATCAAATGATTACTGGTTAAATTCTGTTTTACATAAAGAGGGTAATCCTGGTAAACTTCGTGTTCCTTTCCCAAATAAGCATCCAGAGAAATAAACAATAAGCTATCTGCATAAACTACTTTGTTGTTATAATCAACATTAGTTAAAATTGTAATCACCTTAGGTTCAACAAATTTGGGATAGTAATATTTAACATATTCAAACAAAGACGTCAAATTCTCCCTCTGTTGAGAAAAATCCCCATATTCTTTTTGCGAAGCCTCATATAAAAACTGTTCATCTTCATCATTCATTTTTGCAATCCATACCGAATCAGGGTTTGATCCCGGAAAGAGGTAGCTGAATCTTTCTTTTAATGAAGGTAATTCCTCAGCGGACCCAGTGTAAAACTGTTGTTCAAAGCGAATAATTTTAGTGTTAACATTTATCCCCGATAAATCTATAGGAGTATTTTTTTGTTCAGAGCATGCTAAAAGGCTCAAAAACAAGGTTAAAAGAATATAAAATTTTATACTATTCATTTTAAAAAAATTGCCAATAAAAATTAATATTTTTGTGCCTTGCAAAACTAATAAATACTTGTCAATAATGAATGGAGAAAAAGTTACAAATCATATTGTGAATTGGTTAAGAGAATATGCCACACAAGCAGGCGTTAATGGGTTTGTAATTGGAATCTCTGGCGGAATTGATTCGGCTGTAACTTCAACGCTTTGTGCAAGAACCGGATTGGAGGTTCTTTGTCTTGAAATGCCGATACATCAAGCTGACTCACAGGTGAGTCGTGCATTAAACCATATTGACTGGCTCAAAAATAATTACGCCAAGACTGATCTCGTTCAGGTTAAATTAACGCCGGTATTTGATAGTTTGGTCCAAGCCTTACCAAAAGTGCGCGATAAAGAGGATAGTTTTATGTCATTGGCCAACACGAGAGCCCGATTAAGAATGACCTCCTTGTATTACTTTGCTGCATTGAAAAAACTACTCGTTGCAGGAACTGGAAATAAGGTTGAAGATTTCGGAGTAGGCTTTTATACCAAATATGGTGATGGAGGCGTCGATTTAAGTCCAATTGCCGATCTTATGAAAAGTGAGGTGTATGAACTGGCAGCCTATCTAGGCATTAATGATGACATCATCAAAGCAGCACCAACAGATGGACTTTGGGGAGATGACCGCACCGATGAGGATCAAATTGGGGCCAGTTATGATGAACTGGAATGGGTCATGGATCAAATCACCCAAGGTTTAAATTCAAACGATTATTCAAACAGAGAAAAAAAAGTTCTCGAAATTTACACAAAACTGCACAAGGCCAACAAGCATAAAATGGATGCGATTCCTGTTTGCAAGATAAGTGAAGGTCTTAAAAAATAAATTTTAAAGCACCCTGTTTAACTTTTCAAAAAGCAGTTGTTTTAAAGCCGTGTAGTCCCTTATAGATTCAAGAGTTTCTTTATTGCTTCCATCATTGGACGGCGCTTCTAGCTTGGTTTGTAATTCAGTTTTGAGTACCTGAATTTTTTCAGCAATTAATAGTCTTCTCAAGTTGTACAAAACATCCATAACCATTTTTGGAAGATAACTCTGTTTGCTTTTAACTATAATATTTTTCTTTCCCCAATCGCTCAAGGCGTGTTTTTCTTCCTCCATCAAAATATCAGTGACCGTAAGTGAAATCTCCTGATCTTCGTGATTTGTAAATAAATCTGCCGTAATGTTTTGCTCCTGATTCAGTAGGTGAATCATTTCGTAATAGATTTTTAAAAAAATAGGGTCCGTAAACTCAATTTCATCTTCGTGCAGGTGCATATAGATTTCTTTGCACACAGCATTGGAATAATTGGCTTTGACTATTCTTTTCCTGCCCTCATCATCCATCTCTGAAGTAAAGTCAACAAAATCTACTTCTTCATTACCATAAAGCAGCAAAATCTCTATGATTTTTCTCTCCAATCCAAAGAGTTGATCAATCTTTTCAACTTTCTTGGATTCCTTTTTCACCCCGGTAAAAGGTGTTTTTACGGAAGCCATTGACCTACCCTCCTTTTGCTCCCTTTTTAGGATCTGGGATAATTCGTTAAACAAAACGCTTTCAGAAATATTCATGATCCTGGCGCATTCCTGAACGTAAATTTCTTTTTGAATGTTATTCGGAATCTTAGATATACTGGCCACGATATCTCTAATCAATCCAGCTCTTTTTATAGGATCATTCTTAGTTTCTTCCAGTAATAAAGAGGTCTTGAATTGAATAAAATCCTGAGAATGATCCTTGAAATATTCCTTAATTTCTTCGGCAGATCGCGATCTGACAAAACTGTCCGGGTCGTCTCCTTCAGGAAAAGCAATTACCTTCACATTGAGCCCTTGTTCAAGAATAAGGTCAATACCTCTTATAGAAGCCCTAATACCTGCTGCATCTCCGTCAAACAATACGGTAATATTATTCGTTAAGCGGTTTACTAATCGAATTTGATCAGCAGTTAGTGCTGTACCCGATGATGCCACAACATTTTCTATCCCAGACTGGTTCATAGAAATTACATCGGTATAACCTTCAACTAAATAACAATTATCTTCTCTCGCTATGCTCTGCTTGGCTTGATACAGGCCATAGAGAAATTACAATCATAATGGGACAAAGTCTATTCACGTGGTAGCATCAATTAAATGTGGATACTGAAAGATCTGAAAAATTTTAATATCCAAACATTTGACTTTTCTACTACTCCCGGTGAAATGTATCATATATATGAACATTTTAGCGTTTGGTTTATGTGGATCACAGGGTGACGTTT
>JAUXCI010000072.1 GCA_030618945.1 Flavobacteriaceae bacterium | reverse complement strand
TTTTAAAAGTTTTTATTATTAGTGACGATGATAGGTTGCTATCAATTATTTAATAAGTTATTTACAGCTTTTGCGGCATCTTCGATTGCCTTTTCAGGTGTTTTTTTATTGTAGATAACGCAAGCTTCATATTCTTGTGATATAATATCGAATACTTCTACAATAACTTCACTATTATCAACTCCTTTCACATAATTTGCCTGTTTGGCAAAGATTTTCATTTTTGGATTTTTATCGAAATAATCTTGAAATATTCCTTCCATTTCCATATTTTTCCTATTGGGTAACTGTGTGGTGATTTCTAATAGTTTTTTATCACCTTCCTTGTCTATAAGCGTTTTAATAAAGTTCCATGCATCCTGAGGATTTTCACAGGTATTAAAAATTACAATATTTTTAGGGTCTGAATATGTATACACTGGTCCTTTATGATCATCAGGAACCTGCATTGGAAAGAATGTAAATTCAAAATCGTCGTGTCGCTTAAACTTGTTTACATGTCTTATTTCCCAAGGCCCTGCCCATTTAGTAAAAATATCTTCAGTAATAAACCGGTCTTGTCCAGCCGATAATCTTTCTTTCGAATAATACTCTTTTTGATACAACTCCTGTAAAAAACGAAATACACCAATTCCATATTTGTTATTAAAAACTGCTTTATTGTCCTTGATTAATGCTTGCCCATCAGAGGCTGCTATGTATAAAGGATAAAAATTCATAAGTCGTTCGTACCATATTACTTTTACGGCAGTATAGCCAACCCATTGATCTATGTATCCGTCACGATCTTTATCTTTTTTTATAGCTTTTCCAGCTTTTAAATACTCTCCATATGTATTTGGTAATTTTGGTAATCCAAAATCGCTGCTCAATCTTTTATTGTAAATAGTCATGATGGGGTTTATTTTCCATGGTATTTGGTAGATATGACCATCGGAAGAAGTAATTTCGTCGACAACTTTTTTCGTACATCTTGCTTTTATAAATTCTGTAAAACCTTCGAGAGTATCTAAAGGCACTAATACTCCAGCTTTTGCATACATCTCTACACTGCCTTGCCACATATTGGCATAAATATCTGGTGTGGTTTTTCCTACTACAGATGCTAAAATAACTTCTTCACTTGATTGCCCTTCAGGGATTGGTTGGAATCTGACTTTCGTTTCTTGTTCTTTATTCCACTGTTTCACAAAATATTCTGTAAACTCTATTTCTCCTCTATTATTTGATGACCAAAATAAAAGTGTATGGTCGTTCTCTTTTTTTGACTTGTTGCACGAAAAGGAAGTCAGTGCAATCAATACTAATATTATGTGTAGTTTATTTAACATAAAATAATCTTTAGAATGTGGATAACACATTAACCTGGTTCAACCAATTGAGATTTGAATATTTGAACTGCTCCAATTTACACCCAATCTATTTATATAACTAATATAATTCAGTTAAAACATCATACTATTAGGAATATTTGAATACACAATGCGTTAAATTGATCCATTTTTCATATTAAAATAGTACTTTTAAGCTATGGAAATCAGGTTGAATTAGAATAATTCCGTTGCAACAGTTTTGGAATTAAAACTAGAAAAGTATGATAGTATACAAAGAAATAACGCCTTTAACTCAAAGTGATGTCTTTATTATTATCAATTCTGAAAAAATTGGTTTTGATTACCCTATCCACTATCATTCGGCTTATGAGCTAACTTTGATATTAAAAAGCTCAGGAAATAGAATTGTAGGTGATTCTGTTGAAAAATACAGCTCAAATGACTTAGTTCTTATTGGTCCTGAAATATATCATAGATGGGATGATGATGATATCCCTCCTGAAAAACGAAATAATGCACATGTAATAACTATTCAATTTTCAAAAAATCTTTTCGACAATACATTGTTCTTAAAAGAGTCTTTTTCTTCCATTAAAAACCTTTTAAAGACCTCTCAACGGGGATTGAAATTTTCTGACGAAACCTTTAACACTATTGCTGAAAAAATGAAAAATTTAACAACAATGAAAAAATTTGAGTCAGCAATGGAATTCCTTAATATTCTACACATACTCTCCTTATCAAAACATAAAAAGTATCTATCAAGTGATGGGTTTACCTCTATTAAAGATGGTGTTAAAGGTGATCGGGTCAATAAAATGTATTCATTTATTCTAACTCATTTTAATGATTCAAATTTAAGAATAACCAAATTGGCTCAAGAATCTAATATGAGTACTTCTGCTTTTGGCCATTTTTTTAAAAAATGCACTAATAAAAGTTTTACTCAGTTTGTAGTTGATATGAGACTTGATTATGCTTCTAAATTATTGCTAAACTCTAATCATTCCATAAGTGAAATTGCATATGAATCCGGCTTTAACAATATTGCTAATTTTAACAGATTATTTAAAAAGAATAAATTCATTACACCAAAGCAATACAGACTAAATTTTAAACAGTCTAACAATTTTAATTGGAAAAAACAACTTAGCCCAAATCAATTTATTCCCGCTTAGGATTACCGATCCTAAGGAGTTTAAAGTTTCTAGTTTAGTATTCTCGTATTCATGCCATCATGAATTCAAGCATTTGCACATTTGCAATTTAGTTTGTAAGAGTTTAACGTTTGAAAGCTCGAAAATTTGTAAAACCTAATCATTCACTTTGATGGATAGCATGTCGATGGTCTTTTCAGTAGGTTTCCCATCGCCAACAATTTTGATAGTATGTTTCCCAGGGTTCAGATCTAATTTTTCAAAGATTTTCACATAATATTGTCCGTGTTTGCTCGTATGGTTTTCTTGTCTAAAAGTGCCGTAATCGATATCATCAATAAAAATACTCACATTTCCTCCTTTAGAACTACGGAATGCATAATATTGGATTGAGGTTCCTGTAAATGTTAGTGTTGCTGCACAGTTTGCGTATCCTTTGGTGAGAGACGCACCAGAAGCATTCCAATTTTCGTCGTTGGTGGTAAACCCTTTATAATCCCAACGAGAATCATTGTCTTCTATTGTGACCCATTCAACCTTGGTTTCTGGGATACCTTGAATCGCAAAGGGAGTTTTCTGAAGGGGAATTAACCAATTGTCCCCTTGAATGGAGCCATGCATTAAATTAACTACAATATCGTCTATAATTTGAGCGCCACGCTCCGCCATATCATCAAAATTATCCAGAGGAATCGGCATATTGAATCGTGTCCGCGCTATATTATAAGTGTTGGAAAAGTCATACTTGTCAAAATGTTCTTGAATCCCTTTATGACCGTATATTAGTCCTAAAAGCCCTCCCCAGGTGGCAGTAGGGTTGTCCGAATCCCAACCACACATGGCTCCGATTCGTATCGTTTTTTTATAGTCGCCTTCCCCATAAAATAGACTAATAATTGATGCTGCAAAATTAATTCCTGAGTCCCAAGGGTATTTATATTCGTAACCAGCGGTACGGGTATGTTGATATCGTCTTGCTACTTCATCTCTGGTTATTTCCCAATTGTTTTTATCGGAATTGACTTCATAAGCGAATTTTACGAAGTCGTACATATCTGCGATATAAGACCATTCCGGAATGCGTTTTCGTGCTTTTTCGGCCATCCAATGCAGTTGCTCCTTTCTTGAAAGCGATTTATCTACACTTGCCGAAAGGGAATACATGATGATATAAAATTCTGCAGCCCATTCTGAATGAAGGTATGCAGTAGTTCTAATTGGCAAATGGCCCAAATCTAATGCAATGTCCGGTCTTCCCGGTGCCAGGGCTCCAAATATTTCAGTAGTTAACTGTGCATCAATCATGTCCCACATGGGGTTGTTTTCAGGTAAGGATGTCGCTGGCGGTATGGCTCCATTTTGCATTTGCCCTAACGCCGACAAATTGGATACCCAGAGTAAGGGTAAGCCTATGTGGTTTTGCCATTCCTTACTGATTTGCTCTCCTGTTAGTAAAGGGTTATTGAATTTTTCAATGGCATGTTGATAGACATATTCAATATCGGTATCATCATCGGCTCCCCAAGGGTTTTGGTCGAGTACATAGTCAAATTTTCCAGGTCCAAAATCATCATCCGTAAAAAAAGGAAAATCAGTACGTTGGTTTTCGGTGGGTAATCCGGTCCAATTCGCGATACAACTACCCAGCCAAAAGCCTTTAAGTTTGTCCTTGTAATCAGTTCTGTTAATTATAAGATTTTTCTCTTCTTGTTCGTTTTGCCCTAGAGCAAGATTTGAAATGAGGATTCCGATAATTAATATTACCTGCACTTTATTCATTCTTGCACCTTATAATTGTTAATTAAATCTACTTAATGTTTGATAGAAATCAATAAGAATATTTTCTTTATCAAAATGCTCCCAAACTATAATTCTTCTAGGATTGTTTGGTTGTTCCACCCAACGCTTATCAACCATTGTTGGGCAAGGGATTTCAGTAGCCTTTGCCCATTCAGGATTTTTAACAATTGCCACAGCAGCCATATCAAACAATGATCTAGATGGAGGATCGCCATAGTAATCTATGTAGGTAAATAGATTTACAGAATAATCACCAAAGTTGTCGAATTTATCACCGTGCCTTCCAACAATCGGTGCGTTTATTTTTGGGCCTAATCCGGGCATATTTTGATTGACCTCTTCTTGGGTGATTTTAACCGCATCGGTTCCCGAAGGTTTACCGTACCTGACGGTTACCATTTCAAATTCAATATCTGTTTCAAGGACATAATTCATTGAGGGAATATCATCTTCCAGATTATACTCCGCTGGGTCGGGATAGTTGGCCCCTAACCAGACCAGCCTAATATTGTTGGCTATAGAAGGATCTTTTTGTAAAGCTAAGGCCAAATTTGTGAGCTTCCCTACAGCAATGACCACCAATTTTTCATCAGGGTGCTTTTTGGCTTCAGAAATAATAAAATCAACAGCCGCAAATCCATCAAAATTTGCATTTTCCAAATCATCCCTTATCTCCAGAAAAGATTTGTCAGCCCCTTTAAGCAAAGGGAATTCCTGTTTTATGTTAAAAAGATGCATTATACGTTCTGCCTCGTCATAATGTCCCTGGATATTGCCTCCATTTCGTGTGGCGTTAACGGTCACGGCTTGGATATCGAAATAATCTTGATTTGAAAACAGGTAGGCCAAGGCGTGTTGGTCGTCTAATTCATTATTAGCATCAGTATCAAAAATGACGGATAGCTTTTTGGTCGTTGAAACTACTTCTTTCTTGGGATTCGAAGAATCACAGGAAACAAAAAAAACTAAAATGAATACTAGGCTTATTGTAATTCTCATAATAAAAATGGTACGATTAATTTAATTACCTGGTTCTATATTCAAATCAACTGAAGGGATATACCAAACATCTTTACTGAGATCAACACCTCCGCCCATTTCTTCTTGAACTACACGATCAACTATATAAACACCTGTTTTAGCCATGTTAATAAAGTCATCCATTCCATCATTTGGAAAATTGACCCGTGTCCTATGAATGTTGAATTTTTCGGAAAATTTACGTCCGAATGTATTTTCTACTCCTTCCTTGCCATACATAAAGCCTAGTAGGCCACCCCATGTTGCCGTGGGGTTATCGGAATCCCAACCTGATAAAACACCAATTTTAATGGTCTCTTTTAAGTCACCTTCTCCGTATAAAAGACTGACCATACTCGCTGCGTAATTTATTCCTCCAACAAAACATCCATTGCAGAATATGTTTTTCGAAGTAATCATATATCCATCTTCCTGGTTAACTTGATAGCGAGTATACACATCATCACGTGCCTGTTCCCAAGGAACCTTTGCATTATACTTACCTTTTACAAAATCGTACATTTTTGCTGCATAGGAGTTTTCAGGAAGTCTTTTTCGAGCCTCGGTTGCCATCCATTGGGTCTGCTCTTTCTTTGAAAGGTCTTGGTCAACATAGGACGCCAAAGAATACATAATAACATAGAATTCCGATATCCATTGGGCATTTTCCCTGGCCGTGGTCTGAATAGGCATTTTTGCCATTTTTAAAGCTACATCTGGACGGGAAGGGGCAAACAAACCAAAAATTTCGGTTGTCAGCTGGGCATCTATCATTTCATGATAATTGTCGTAAATAGTGTCTCTTGAAATTTTTGGATCACTTGTTGCTGGTGGAACAACACCTGTAAGCATTAATTCTAAAGCCCTTTGATTGGCTACCCACAGGTAGTTTTCTTCTTCATGTTTCATGTGTTCTAGCCACCCATCTCGAATTTGCTCACCAGTTAGCACTGAAGTTTTCTTGGTGTAAAGTAAATACTGGTACATATATTCAACGTCTGTATCATCATCGGCGCCCCAAATTTCATCTTCTCCTCGAAAAACAAAGTCAATAGTTTTTGATAAATCACTTGGTTGATCACCAGACCAAATGTTTGGTAAGTCAGCTGTGCCCCAATCTTCCCGAGTATAAAAATCGCCGGTCTTTGTTTCACCAATATTACCTACTTTATCCATTTCGGTTACCAATCCTGTCCAATTGGCGATACATTGTGCCAACCAAAATCCGTATAACTTATCGGCATATTCGGACCGGGAAATTATACGATCCGTTGCTTTGGGATTATAGGCAGTATAGCTAAGACCGGAATCTTGCAAGGGATTTACGGTCTCTTTTTCTTGGTTCTTTTGGGTGTCCTTACAAGAGGATACTAGCAAATAAAGCGCTAATAGGGTTGTGATTCGAAAGGGGTTCTTCATGTCAATTATCTTTGTTCTAGGTTTAAAAAATTTTCTATTTCAGTTCGGGAAGGAATTGAAGGTTGAGCACCTTCGCGAGTAACTGAAATGGCTGCTGCTGCTGCCGCAAAATTAATGGCTTCTTGGAGGGATTCTCCATTTGTTATAGCGACCGCCAATGTGCCGTTGAATACGTCTCCTGCCGCTGTGCTATCTATTGCTTTTGCCTTAAAAGCTTTAAAGTGTTCAGAGCCCTTTTCATTACATAAAAGGCTACCATTTTCACCAAGCGTGATGATTACATTCTTGATTCCCATCTTAAGAAGGTGCTCAGCCGCTTTTACTGCTGATGAAGCATCTTTAACCTCGATACCGGTAAGTAGGCTTGCTTCAGTTTCGTTGGGAGTTATCAGCCAGATCTTCTTTAATAAATTTTTACTTAATTTTTGAGCAGGGGCAGGATTCAAAATAAGTTTTACCTTATTTTGAAAGGCAACATCCGCAATATATTCCACTGTTTCCAATGGAGTCTCCAATTGTAAAAGAACGGCCTTTGAATTTTTGATCAGGTCGGTAAAAGGCTCAATATCTTTGGGCATGAGCTTCATGTTGGCCCCAGGTGCCACTGCGATCGAATTTTCTCCTTTTTCAGACACAAAAATTTGGGCTATTCCCGTAGGTTCAATTGCATCGGTTAGAATCAGATCGGTTTGAAAACCTTCCCTTTTAAAGTGATTTTTCATATTCTCGCCGAAAAGGTCGTTCCCTACTTTGGCTATAAAGGCTATATCGCCTCCAGAACGTTTGGATGCTACTGCTTGGTTGGCTCCTTTTCCCCCAAAAACCATACTTGATTTTCCTCCTAAAACAGTTTCCCCAATTGCAGGTATTCTTGGTAAGGAGATTACCAAATCCATATTTGAGCTTCCTACTACTACTAATTTCATATTAAGCTACTTTAGAGTAAATGATTAAACCTAGACCTATGATAAAGCAAATGAACATGGAGGTAATCATCCAATTCTTGGATTTGGGCAAGTCTTTCAACTCTTTCCATATAAATACTCCCCAAAGAGCGGCCACCATCGTAGCACCCTGTCCTAGGCCATAAGCTATAGCCGGCCCAGCCTGTTCTGATGCAATTATGCTAAAAGACATTCCGACGCCCCATATGACTCCACCCAGAATTCCAATAAGATGTAATTTCGAATTTCCCATCTTAAAATAATCCTTGTAGGTTACAGGTGTACCCGTAATGGGCTTGTACATATTAATCGTGTTGAACAGGAAATTAGATACTAAAATACCAACTGAAAAAACGACCAAGGCTGTATACGGTGTTAATTTTCCCGCTTCGGGTGTTACAAAATCAGAAGACATCGATTGTGCCACGTATTTGTAAAAGAAGCCCATGGCAACACCTGCTAACAGGGAAATCAAAATCCCCTTTCTAGGTGTCTTTTCCTGTTTTTTAAGTATGTTCTTGTAGGCTAAAGCATCAAAAATAATGGCTACCATAACGAAGAAAACACCTGTAAATAAAATAAGTGGATCTCCTTCAGGATTATACATAAAGTTGGTGATTACACCTAAGACCAATGCAATACCAATACCAATGGGAAATGCAATGGCCATACCAGTTAAGTCAATGGCTATAACAAGCAATAAATTGGCAAAGTTGAAAATTACACCACCGAGTAGGGCATAGGCCAAGAATTTTGTTTCTGCTTGACCAAGGTCAACCAAAAAACTTCTTCCCTCATCTCCAACGGTGCCCATGGTAAAGGCAAGTAATAAAGTAATGATCAAGATTCCGAAAGAATAATCCCAGTAAAAAAGTTGAAAAGGCCATTTTTGGCTTGAAAGTTTTTGGGTGTTTGCCCAAGATCCCCAACATAGCATGGTAATAACGCATAAAAATACGGCCACCGAATAATTTTCAATAATGTACATAACAAAATAGTATTTGGTTGATTGTTAGCTAAAACGACTTCGCACAAACGTTTGTGCAAACCTAATAAACTTAACTTAGAAAACAAAATTTGCATATTCTTATTTGAGATTAAGAGGGTAATTTACGTATGGATTCCCTGAGAATTATTTCTGTTGGGATTCTCATGGAAGTAATGTCAAAATCTTGGTTTATTTCTTTTAGAATTGCCTTTACAGCCATTTCACCAATTTTTTCGGAATTCTGTTTTACTGTTGATATCGATGGATTTAAAAGAGATAGGTAAGGGTGATTGTCAAAAATAATAAGTGAAACAGCTTGTGGGATCTTTAGCCCAAGTTCCTTTACCGCCTTTAGCACACCGAAGCCAATTAAATTGTTCATGGCAAAAATAGCTGTAGGTGGATTTTTTAGTTGTAAAACGTTTTTGGTACTTTCAAAGCCGTTTTGAATGCTGAACGAATTTCCTACCATTAATTCTTCGCAGACTTCGATATCCGAATTCTTGAGTGAATCAATATAACCTTGTGTTCTTTCCTGGACCAATTCATTTGCACTACTGCCACTTATCAGGCATATTCTTGTATGACCCCTTGCAATTAATTCTTGTGCAGCATCGTAGCTTCCTTGATAATTATCAGAAGTGATATAAGGAATAGTCGAATTGGTAAAGTACCTGTCTATAAATATCAATGGGACTTTTTGCTTTACGATTTTAGTGAAATGCTGAAATGAATCGCCCACAGGAGCAACGATTATTCCGTCTACTTTTCTACTAATCATGTTTAGCACCTGTATTTTCTCTGTTTCAACGTTCTCGTCCGAATCAATAAGGATAATAGAATATTGTTCTCTTGAGGCCCATTTTTCAATATTTTTTGCCATAGTGGCAAAAAATGGGTTTGCAATATCGGGTACCATTAATCCGATAGTAAATGTTTGGGATGCTTGCAGTCCTTTGGCAATTAAGTTTGGGGAATAACCAACTTCTTGGGCATATTTTAAGACGGAAGTCACTGTTGCATCACTTATTCTCGATTCTTTACCCTTACCGTTAAGGATTCTAGAAACAGTGCTTACCGAGATATTCAGATCTTTTGCAATTTGTTTTAAGGTGGGCATTCAAATAATTTAAATGAAAAAAGT
>JAUXCI010000182.1 GCA_030618945.1 Flavobacteriaceae bacterium | reverse complement strand
TTTCAACAGCCGGGGCATATCTGAGTGCTCCAAGTGCCTTGTTGAATGGTTTTTGTTTAAGCGCATCATCAGTGCCGCTGAGTGCCTTCAAAATAGCAGCCCCAGCCTCTACAGAGCCAATATATGTTAGGCTAGCCAGTGCCGGCTTAAACATAACATCATTGTTGAGAAAATAACTTAAATAGGCTACACTTGAATTGGATCCGCAAAAAGCCAAACGGCGTATCAAAAATGTTTGAACCTCAGGGTTTGTCTCGGCTTCAATCGCCTTTATAAAGGCATTTTCAACCAAATTAGATTCACTTATCGAAGAGGCTTGTCCCCCGCTATAACTCGCGAGACTGTGTAAGAGGTATCGCACCTGAGTATCATTTCCTTTTCCTGAAGGAACCAGTCTGCTCGTGAGTTCTAAAGTTCCTTCTTCACCCATCTCCATGACTTCTTTCATGACCCGTTCAGTATGCTCTTGGTCATTGCATGGCATTTGCGCCAACGCGTCTATAACTTTTGTTTCCAGGGTTTTGTTGATCTGACTCTGAACCGAATGAGCCGTACCCAACAGCAGAAGCGCAACACTTATGATCGATATTATTCTATTCTTTATTTTCATAAGGTGTTAATTTTAGTAAGCCCAGGAGCTTCTTGAAGGTTGGTCAATAAGCCTATTGGCTTCTTCATCATTGATAAATTCCTGTTTTACAGGATCAAACTCAAGGGTTCTTCCAAGCCTTAAGGCGATGATCCCCATGTTCACCACAGTCGCTGATCGGTGTCCGTTTTCTTCATTTAAGGCAAATTTTTTCCTTGTTTTTACCGATTCAGAGAAACTTGCTATTTGTTCTTCAGGATCAGGTATACCGGCTATTATTTCCTCAAGATTTGGGATGGTCGATTTAAAACCTTTATAGACCTTACCTTCGGGGCCCTCAACATAAGCCGCATCTTTGTCTTTATTTTCGCCGTCTAAGATAATTTGACAACCATCAGCATAGGTAAACACAATTTTTCTCCAGCTACCTACAGCATCATAATGTTGCTGTGGACAATCAACTTCAACCTTGACAGGACTGGTTTGGTCTTTGCCAAGAAAATACTGTACCGGATCTATATAATGCTGACCCATATCGCCCAGTCCTCCTCCATCATAATCCCAATAACCTCTAAAAGTTGAATGAACTCTGTGCGGGTTATAAGCTTTTTCGGGTGCTGGACCTAGCCACATATTATAATCCAATTGAGGAGGAACGGGTTGAGGCTCTAGATTCTCTTTTCCCACCCAGTAAAATTTCCAATTAAATCCGGTGACCCCACTAATGGTCACTTTTAAAGGCCAACCGAGTACACCGCTGTCAACTACTTTTTTTATCTTTTTAACAGGTGAACCCAAACCATAGAAATTATCTTTAAATCTAAACCAGGTGTTTAGTCTAAACATTTTTCCGTGAACATTCATGGCCTCCACTACTCTTTTACCTTCTCCAATGGTTCTTGTCATCGGTTTTTCACACCAAACATCTTTCCCGGCCTCTGCCGCCATAATTGACATTAATGCATGCCAGTGAGGTGGTGTAGCAATATGAATGATATCAATATCAGGCCTTTGAAGTACTTCTCTAAAATCTCTATAGCCTTTTACAAATTGACCCACTTTATCAAGCGTACTGGAAAGGTGATTGGCGTCGGCGTCGCATACAGCAACTAATTTTGTTCCTTCGTAGGTCAAATGACCCTGTCCCATACCACCAACACCAATTACGGCTTTTGTAAGCTGATCACTTGGAGCGATAAAATTAACACCACCCATAACATGCCGAGGTATTATGCTAATCCCCGTAGCGACCAGCAATGTTTTTTTTACAAAATCCCGCCGGTTTGATGCTTTTTTCTTCATATTTTGCTAGATAAATTCCTTAAAATTGATGGCTATCCTAAGTCAAATAAATAGGCATAGGTTGCTGTTTCAAAAAAATACGATTCTTTATAGAAGGAATCACATTTGTGCACTAAAATTACTGATTAAGTCTATTTTAAGAAACAAATTTCGCCCTATGACATGACTTGTAATACAAATGCCTTAAAGAACCATATCAATGAATTAATACAAATATGTGAATGCCTGTTATTTTAAAAGTATGATCAGCGCTCCCAGGGCCGTAACAACTAAGACCAATTTTCTGTACAAAATATTATTAATGACCTTTACTAATCTGATACCGAGATAAAATCCTATCAAAATGGCCGGCGATAAAAGCAAATTCAAAGTCAATGTTTCTTTGCTTATTGTTTTCCAAACAAAAATATGAAAGGGCAATTTAAACACATTAATGATAAAAAATAACCAGGCGGCAGTACCAATAAATTCATTTTTGGGTAATCTAATGGCTAATAAATATATGCTGGTAAAAGAACCGGCAAGATTGCCAATCATCGACGTAATACCCGATAATAATCCCATAGAACTTGAAAAGGCCCAATGCTTTGGGATGCCAAAGGTTTTGGTTCTATCCATCCAAATCATTACCAACACAGTGGCCAAAATAAAGAAAGCCATAATTTGTTTGAACAAAACTTCAGAAATGTCATTTCCCCAGTAAACACCCAACAACACCCCGACGACCATCGTGGGTAATAATTTTTTTAAAAACTTCCATTGCGTGTGCCGGTGGTAATAAATTACTGCAAATACGTCGGCAGTAATCATCATGGGCATTAGAATTCCAGTAGAAGCCTTGGCTCCAAATACCAGGGCCATCAAGGTAACGATAATAACACCCATACCTTTGAGTCCTGACTTCCCCATTCCTAATAACAATGTGGCCAAAAAAGCCAAAAGAATATCAGCAGTTGATAATTGAAAATTTAAGATTAATAAATCTGTATTCACCTTCTTTGGAATAAGGGTTGAAGGTAAAGAATTTGTTCAACAGGTATTAGCCTCCTCAAAAAACTATTTCCCATATTTATTATAATATTTTAGATAAGTTTGTGCATCGTCCAAATCAATTGTCCCACCTTCAGAATCAAGCACAATCAACTTTTTCTTATGCCTGTTTATGATGCCTTTGGCACCTTTATCTGACTTTAAAACCAGTAATTCGTCAAAATAGATTTTATCAAAAATCGCCGGGACGCCATATCCTGATTTATAAGAGGATGCAATAATATTTTGTGAATCTATATATTTATTTATTAATATATTATAATATTTTACATCAAGTAATGGTTGATCTATCAACCTGATGAGTATTGCATCAAAATTAAGTTGATTGGATCTGAAAAAACGTATTACAGCCGCTATAGAAGTGCCCATCCCAAGTGACCAGTCATCATTGATGACAAGGTTCACCTTTCTGGTATCAACTGCCTTTAAAATCTCATCCATATTGGCCCCAAGGACAACATAAACCTCATTTGCAGATGACTGAAGTGATTGAGTGATCGCATGCCCTAGTAAAGTTGAATCTTTCCAGGGAAGCAACTGTTTGACGCCATCCATTCTTTTAGATTCGCCTGCGGCTAGAATCAGGGTAGCGATTTTCATTTTTAAATTATTCAAGCATTCAAACGGGTTTCATACTAGTCGGCTGTTGCTTTTGCGTCCTCGATCATTTGTTGGTTTGCAGCGACACCAATTTCCACTCTTCGGTTTTTAGTTCGCCCTTCAGGCGTAATATTATCAAACCTTGGTCGAGTTGAGCCAAAAGCCGTTACCTTAAATCGATTTCTAGCCACACCTTTAGATTTTACATAAGACACCACCGCCTCTGCTCTTCTTTTTGAAAGCTTCATATTATAATCATCAGACCCAACATTGTCAGTATGCCCTTCTATCATTAATTCAGTATCTGGAAATTCAATAAAAATTTCAGCTACTGCATCTAGGTTTTTTTTAGCATCAACGGTTAAATCAGCGCTGTCAAAGGCGAAATTAACCCCGCTTTTATCGTCAAAAATGATCTGAATACCTTCTCCAACCCTTTTTACTTCAGCACCAGGAACGGCTTCTTCAATTTTATCAGCTTGTTTATCCATCTGATTTCCGATCACGGCACCAGCAGCGCCACCTATTGCGGCACCAATGAGGGCACCACCAATATTCCCGCCAATAAGGCCTCCTATCAAAGCACCAGCAGCTACGCCAATACCAGCGCCGCGCTGAGTCTTATTCGAATTTTCATAAGCCTTACATCCCATATTCAATGACAAAATGACGACTAAGGACAAACTGTAAATTAATACTTTCTTAAACATTGTTCATCTTCAATTTAAATTGCAAAATCTTCTGAAACTTTGGTAAAAGTAAGGATAACGTCAAATTCTTTGCCGTCAACCGTTGTTGCAACTCTCATAATCATTGTGTTTCCTTCCAGAGAATCTATTTTCGACCGATAACCTCTATTCGCAGAGTCAATGGGTTTGTTATTTTCATCAACATATTTAAATTGAAATTGGTAGGTGCCATCACCTGGCTCATAAAATGACCAATGAATTCTAGTTGCAACGGCCTCACAATGAGCACCTTCATTGATTGTGTATTTTCCTGAACCATTATTAGGAATAAACACCCACTCACTCTCTTTGAAACAAGCGGAATCAGCCATATCAAACAAATTGGCCTTATAGAGACCCTCCTGGCCAACAAACCTTATGTTTGTAACCTTCCAGGTACCTTTTAAGGATTTTTTACTCGGCTTTGCTTCTGAACTGGTTTGTGTTGACCCACATGAGCTAAGAAATAGAATTATAAAAGAAAAATGTAAAAGTTTTTTCATCAGAGCACATTTAAAATTAATGACGCTCAAATTTACTAAATATTTTGATCTTTTTTGAAATTAAGCTTTTTCAATATTCCACTAATTTTAAAAGTTCTTTTTCAAACCTTTTTTTTCGATAAATACATTTCTTCAAGATTCTTTGCAAATGGAATGGGTGCAAGAACCGAACCTACTCTAATAACGGCTGCGTCAAGAGATTTATAAATACAAGCTTCGTCAAGTGGCTGCAGCGTTCTTAAACAATAAGCATGGCTTAATCCAAAACAGAACTACTGTAATTAAAGCTCATAGTGAAAAATACTCTCTAAAATAATGATTTAAAATAGGGCCAATCATTCAAAAAAAATCCTCTTCATTAAAATGATAATGAAGAGGGTATAGGATTTTAAAATTTTTCTTTTATAATTCTATTTCTTAGCTCATGTGGGTCAACACAAACCAGTTCAGAAGCAAAGCCGAGTAAAAAATCCCTAAAAGGTACCTGGAAGGTTACAAACATAAGGTTTGTTGGCCAGGAGGGTCTCTATAAGGCCAATTTGTTTGATATGGCTGATTCTGCTTGTTTCAAAGAGAGTGAGT
>JAUXCI010000048.1 GCA_030618945.1 Flavobacteriaceae bacterium | reverse complement strand
AAATGGTACTTCAACTTTTTCAGCTTCAGCAACTTCGACCTCTTTGTCTTCAGCGACCACTTCAACTGTTTTATCAACAGTTTTTTCTATTGCAGGAGTGGCAACTTCTTTAACCACTTCTACTGTTTGATCAACAGTCTTTTCTACTGCAGGGGTGGCAACTGCCTTAACCCCTTCAACTGCTTGATCAGTAACTTTTTCTTCCATTACTTTTTCTTTTTTTGACTTTTTAACGGCTGATTCAGCCTTTTTTTCTTTTTCGATAAGCTCAGTCTCTATTTCAGGTGCCTTTACAGCTACATCATATACTGATTCTTTCCCTGTTTCTTTTACCAATAAATAATAAAACAAAGCACGGTATTTCTTTTTATTACCTGATCCAAGAATATCAATTACCTTTTGAATAATTGTATCCAGTTCAGCATCGTCTTTCTCAAGGCCTAATTTTTTAATAAGGAAATTCTTCTTAACGGTTTCTAGCTCTGCTTGATTTGAAGAGGAAACCAATTCAGAATCTTCTTTGTAGATTGATGGGCCTAATCCTTTGGCCACTAATTTAAAAAGATCTGTTTCAATTGATATACTAAGCTTTTTTGCTGCTTCAGTGTATAGATCAATTTTTTCTTGTAGTTTAGACATAAGTCTTAATATTTGTATCTTTTTGTTTGACAGATTATATACGATTCAAACGCCAAGAGAAATTAATAATAATTTTTCTACACCTTTTAAAATCTGAAATCGCTCAAAAGGCGTGCAAATATACAAACAAATTGTTGTTATCACAATGGCCAGTATAAAATTAATTTATTGCTAAAATTAGTTTGAACTAATCCAATGAAAATGAATTACTTAAGCTACATTAACGCATTTATTATTTGCGTTTCAGTAATGCCTTCGGCTTCAGCTTTATAGTTTTTAACTATCCTGTGATGTAATATCCCATGCGCCACCGCTTGAACATCAGCAATATCAGGAGAATATTTACCCTTAATTGCGGCATAGCCCTTTGCGGCAAGAACTAGATTTTGAGAAGCTCTTGGACCTGCACCCCAATCAATATAATTTTTCACTATTTCAGGAGCGTTATCTTGATTTGGTCTTGTTTTTGTTGCTAATTTCACCGCGTATTCTACTACATTATCAGCAATTGGAATTCGTCTGATCAAATGTTGATAATCGATAATATCATCACGGCTAAAAACGGGATTCACAATAACATCTTCGTCATTAGTCGTGTTTTTTGCAACAAACACCTCTTCTTCAAAAGTTGGATAATCCAAATAAATAGAGAACATAAATCTGTCCAATTGTGCTTCAGGCAAGGGATAAGTTCCTTCCTGCTCAATGGGATTTTGTGTAGCCAACACAAAGAAAGGTAAATCAAGATTAAAATGATGCCCTGCCACTGTTACAGATTTTTCCTGCATCGCTTCCAACAGAGCCGCCTGAGTCTTAGGAGGAGTCCTGTTAATTTCATCAGCTAAAATAATATTGGCAAAAATGGGTCCTTTAATAAATTTAAAATGACGGTTTTCGTCCAATATTTCGCTACCTAAAATATCGGAAGGCATTAAATCAGGTGTAAATTGGATTCTTTTGAAATCAAGTCCCAAAGCTCTTGACACTGTATTTACCAGTAAGGTTTTTGCTAATCCAGGCACTCCAATCAACAAGGAATGACCTCCGCATAATACTGATAGAAGCACATGGTCCACGGCGTCATGCTGTCCAACGATTACCTTGGCAATTTCTTTTTTTAAAAAAGCATAGTCCTGGACAAGTTTGTTGATTTTGGAAACATCTGACATGTCTGGCTAGTTTTTGGTCCAATTGCTTTTGAAATCACATTCCAGATAGACGTCGTTAATGTTTACATAAGTCTCTTCAATTTTATCATCTGACCATTTTTCAATGGATTCCGTTTTCTTTTTTTGCAAAGCCAGTTCCATGATCTTTACATAATCTTCGGCAAGATCGGCTGTATGCGCTTCTGTTTTACTCTTCAACAATAAGATCTTATACATTTTTTTTCCTTGCCTTGTTTGATCAGAAAACACCTGACTAATCTCCCCCTCTTTAAGGTTACTCACCTTAGAATACAATTCAGGGTCCATTCTTGTAAGATCAAAATGAGTATCACTAGATACAGGGTTCATCAAAACACCAGCACTTAACCTCGTATCTTTATCTTGAGAATATTGGATAACCGCCTCTTCAAAAGTGATCTCTAATTTAAGAATTCGTTGTCTTAAATTTATGAGGCTATCTCTTACCCGGTCAGCTGCTTCTTCATCCGCCTTGGGTTGCATTAAAATGTGATAAACGTCTCTTTGCTTTCCTTTGATTTTATCAACCATTAGGATATGGTATCCAAAATCGGATTTGAAGGGTTGAGAAATTTCTCCTTCTTCCATACTAAATGCTGCTTCCTTGAATTCCTTAACAAATGGACTTGTTCTTTCAATTGAATAAAATCCGTTGTTTTGAGTTACTCCAGGATCGTCAGAATACAGAATGGCCTTCATCTTAAAATTACCACCATCTTCAACTTCCTTCTTGATTTCATTTAATCTGTCAATCGTTTTCTGCACTTGTTCAGGAGTTGCTTCAACATTTAGAACTATTTGAGAAAGCTCTATCTCAGCACCAATTTCCGGGAGGTTATTCTCAGCTTCCAAACTTTTAAAATACCTTTTTACTTCCTCAGGTGTTATATCTATACCAGCCGTAAGTTCCTGCTGCATTTTTTGGATCAAAAGGCCTTCTTTTTCAACACGGTACAATTCATCTTTTAGCTCTTTCATGTTGTCAAAACCATATAGTTCCAACATTTTTTCTGGCGAGCCCAACTGCTGCGTAAAATAATCTGTTTTTCTCTGAACCTGTTGTTGAATTTCACCTTCGTTTACAACAATACTGTCAATTACAGCATGATGAGCCAATAATTTTCGATTCATGATTTGTTCAAGCATTTCACAATCAGTGATTTCTATTTCCCCTCCACTTTGTTGTATCAACTCTTGTTTAAAGGCATCAATCTCTGAATCCAAAACAATATTATCTCCAACAACCGTAGCTACCCCATCGATTTTAACTTTTTCCTGTGCCTGAACTTGCAAGGTAATCGCCATCACGGCTATAAAAAATATTCTCTTCATTTTAATACTGTTCAAATTGTTTATTCTTAATGGCATCTATCATGATAATCTTTTCAATAGTATTCATCAGTTCCAGCTTTCTTTTATGCAAAATCATTTGTCTAATGGTTGGGGTCACATAACTTTTGGGAGCAACTTGATTTCTATGAAGAATATCCTTTACAGCCAGCAAATATACTCCTAATGAATCTTCTTTTTGAATAAATTGATTCTTTTCTACCTTTTTTTCATTCTTGAGAAAGGTTAATTTTTTTTCAACTTCTCTCATACTAACCCACATGCTGTCATTAAAAGAATAGGAATAAAATTCCAGTTCTCGTCCAATCAAAAGTTCTAAATCTTCTGCATCCTTTGATTTAAAAAGTTTGATCAAATTTTTGCTGTCAATCAAGTCTTTGCTATAATAAATATATTTTAATTGTATTAACTCCTCGTTAAGCTTGTAAACATTTTTGTTTACCTCATAATAATCATCAATATCTTTATCAGTGATTACTGTATCAAGTTCTTGCTGTAAAACTGCTTTTTTATATCTGTCTATCAATAGTTCCTTTTCATACTTTTTAACCAAGGTTTCAATCTCATTGTTTTCATCTTCAATATTGATCCTGGCTTTATTCAAAAGCAATTCATTTGTTGCCCAAATTTTAATATAATTATTGCGATATAACAAACTGTCTTCTCTCGAAAGGCCTTCGGGAAAGCTGAAATTCATATCCTCCGGATGGAGATATTTATTATTTACCCTGGCAATAGCATTTTCTTCCGGTTTTTCTTCGTTACAGGAAAACAGGGCCATTATGACAAACAGATATGTGAATATACTTCTCATTATTAATTTGAAAATCGTTGTTTTAATTCCTTGTAATTTTTGTTATTCACTTTAATTTTATAGGTTTTTCGCAGTTCTTTTACCCATTCTGCCTCTAAATAATTTTGATAATCATTCATTACCTCGCCTCTTGTATCCTTGAGTTCTTTTAATTGGGGTTCAAATACAGTGTCTACCTTTATGATGGTAAAATTATTCTCTTCTTCCTCAAATATTTTTGAAACACCCAATTCAAATTGATACGTTTCCGGAAGTTTAGAACTTCCTTCTTCCAACTTACCTTTACTAAACAGAACGTGTATTGTTGCTCCTTCATTAACCAAAGCCTTAATACTGTCATTTTTCAAACCCTCTATCATATATCGTTTTACAATCTCTGCCTTTTCCTTTTTTGTACAACTTGCAATGCTCAGGTCTGCCCTCTTTTTCCATTTATAACTATCGCGATTCTCTTCAAAAAATTGGCTTAAGCCAAGAGAATCTTTTTCTGATCTTTCCCATATAACCTTCTGAAGCAATTCAAATAACAGCAACCCATCTTTGTATTCCTTATAAGTAAGGGCAAATTCTTTATTGGTATCTTCCAGGTGATCCTTATAGTAATCAATTATCATAAAATACTTAAAATCTTCGAAAATCAATTCTTTAGATTTTTTCTTGATTTCCTTTCCGTATTCATATAAATTATGACTCGTAAAGTACTTATTTTCAACTACTAAAATGGTGTCAAAATTATTCTCCAAATCACTAAAGTTCGCACTCAATTGTAAGATGTCCTTATGCTCAATAACCTTGTAGTTCAAGGCTATTTTTTGAGCTAAGGAGCGCTCTACATAACCTGATCTGCTTCCATTTTTTACCTTGGATTCTAATTGGGAATGAAGGTCAACATAGGAAGGTATAGGGTATGTTTCTATAAGTTTTAAAATGTGCCATCCATATGAGGACTCGAAAGGTTTTGAGAAATCACCTTTCTCATCCAGGCTGAAGGCAACATCTTCAAATGGTTTGATCATTCTACCCGTTCCAAATTTAGGCAAGGCACCTCCTTTTTGAGCTGAACTCAAATCATCTGAATGTTCCTGGGCTATCCTGGCAAAATCATCGCCTTGAAGCAGCTTATTATAAATATCATCAATCTTTTCTTTTGCCCTTAATGTATTTGTGGAGTCATTTTTAACCATGATATGAGCCACCTGCACTTCCCCAGGAGACTTCCGTCTATCATTTACTTCTACAATATGGTATCCAAATTGTGTTCTAAAAGGCATGGAAACTTCTCCGATTTTTGTGTCATATGCCGCATTTTCAAATTCGTACACCATTGCAAAAGCTGAAAAATATCCTAAATTTCCACTGTTTAATTGAACAGATGGATCATCTGAATACAATTTTGCGATACTGTCAAACTTTGCCCCTGCTAGAATTTCTTTCCTGGCTTCCAGGATCCGAGTATATGCCTTTATTGTGTCAGCTGCCGGGGCATCTGCCTCAACAATTATAAGAATATGGCTGGCATTAACTTCATTGACCGTTCTTTTATAAGCCTCTTTCACCAAGAGCTCAATGCCTTCAGGGTTTTGTAAATAGGGTTGAACTAATTGCTCTCTGTATTTTGCCAATTCAGCAGTATAGGAAGACGCAGTATCGAGATGCATGTCTCGTGCTTGTTCCAGTTTCAATTTAAAATCAACAAATAAGTCAAAATAATCGTCAAAGTCTTTATGTTCTTCTTCAACAACAATATCCCTGTTCTTTTCAAATACCCTGATGAATTCGGCATTATAAACGTCTTTTCCGTCCACGCTAAAAAGTACCTTGCTTTGATCCTGTCCACTAACCAAAGTACTAATGAATAAAACGGATAAGATCATAACCTTTTTTATCCTCATTTTCACTTGTGTCCTATCTGTTTTCGAATTTCTTAAATCGGTCAAAAATATTTTTTATTTTTTAATTCCTCTGTTAAAATTATCACAAAGAAATAACTCCTTCAATCTTAGAAACAGCTTTGTATTTATTAATAATTTCATCCGCGGATTCCATTTTTACCAAGATTGTCAAACTGGTATATTTTCCGGTCTTAGATGGCTTAGAATTAATTACTGCTCCGATATTATTAAAAATGGATTCAATTTTATTAAAATTAGCATCACCGGAAGGAATAATAAACTTGAACATATATTTTGTGGGAAAGGTTGTCGTCTCTTCAAGAGTACCTCTTAATTTTTCATAAAAATCAGACTCCTTGCTCATAACTAAATATTTGATTTTAAAAAGTCTTCAAATTTACAATTATTATTTGCTTAATTTTGAATTTGTAAAAAGAATAATTCAGACCCTTTGGAACAAAAAAAAGTAGTCATTACCGGTGGTCCCGGAACAGGAAAATCTACTGTAATTGAAAAATTGAGTCAATTAGAGTTTACTTGTATGCCTGAAATTTCAAGAATAATTACAAAGGGAGCACAAGAAAAGGGAATTGACCAACTTTTTTTAAAAGACCCTTTATTGTTTAGCACATTATTGCTTGAGGGCAGAATAGATCAATACAAAAAAGCTGAGGTCGCAGCTGAGGAAATTGTTTTTTTTGACAGAGGAATTCCGGATGTTTTCGGCTATCTCAATTATCTGGAAACGGATTATCCCGAAAATTTTATTGATCAGAGCCTTAAACACAGGTACAACAAAGTATTTATGATGCCTCCATGGAAAGGTATTTACAAAACAGATAATGAGCGATACGAAAGCTATGAACAATCACTTATCATCTATGAGCATTTGATCTTGGCATATAAAAAAATTGATTATTCCGTTGTTATTGTTCCGGAAGGGAGTATAGCTTCAAGGGCAGAATTTATATTGAACTCCCTTAAATCTTAAAATGAGTACTTTGCTGGAAATTCTTTCGAAATATTGGGGATACAAATCTTTTAAAGGTCCTCAACAAGCCATTATTAAGACAGTACTTCAGAAGCAAAACACCTTTGTCATGTTGCCCACCGGAGCTGGAAAATCACTCTGTTATCAACTGCCCGCTCTGATGATGGATGGTATCTGTCTCGTCATTTCACCACTAATTGCACTGATGGAAGATCAGGTGCAGAGCCTTGAAAAAAAAGGTATTAAAGCACTTGTACTTAGCGCTAAACTCAATAGACATGAAACCATTATCGCTTTTGACAATCTTCGTTATGGTAACTATAAATTTTTATACCTCTCGCCTGAAAAATTACAATCTCCACTAATACAGGGTAAAATAGCCGAGCTTGAACTGAGCTTAGTTGCCATAGATGAAGCCCACTGTATTTCACAATGGGGGCATGATTTTAGGCCTGCATACATGAAAGTTTCCATTTTAAATGAACTGCATCCCCAAACACCTAAAATGGCCTTAACGGGGTCAGCAACTCCACAAGTGAAACAAGATATTTTGGATATTCTTAACCTTAAGGATGTCAAGATTTTTGAAGAATCTGTTGCGAGATCAAATTTGAGCATTCAAATGCTTTATCGTGAAAATATAATGGGTACGCTGTTGCAATTACTTAAGTCTTGCCAGGAATCCTCTATAGTATACGTTGGAACAAGAAAAGATACAGTTCACTTCAGCAACTTTTTTAAGAGCGCTGGAATTCCTGCTACTTTTTACCATGGAGGTCTTTCACATGATGAAAAAACAAAGGCTCTTAACGATTGGTTGGACAATAGAAAAAACGTAATGGTTGCGACCAATGCTTTTGGAATGGGTATAGATAAATCAAATGTGAGAATGATCCTTCATGCTCACCTGCCCAACAGTATAGAAAACTATATGCAGGAAATTGGCCGCGCGGGAAGAGATGGTTTAATAGCTGACGTTTATTTACTTTATAATGACAATATTATTTTTGAAAGTGAAAATATGTTACAAAAATCAATGGCGAACCCTGATTTTTGTATAACAATTTACAGCAAACTGAATGATTTTTACCATATTGGACATGGTGAGAACCCTGAAACAAATTTTATTTTCGACTTGCAAGAATTTATTTCAACCTATGGGCTTCCACTAATAAAAACTTACACGGCCATCAATCATCTACATCAGGAAAATATATTGTTCTTTAATCAAAACCCTAATAAGAGCTCAAGGCTAAGAGTTATAGAAAAAAATTCAAAATTGTTTGAAATTCAAGCTAACAAAAAGGATTTAGGCAGTGTGTTACAGCTTTTATTGAGAAATTATGGAGGCATTCACGACGAAATGATTACAATCAGTGAAGTCTTTATTGCCCGAAAATTAAACAAAACCAGGAAAGAAGTTGTTGATTTACTTCAAACCCTCGATAAGGATAAAGTTGTCATATATAAAAAAAAGCGCAACCATGTGGAACTAAAGTTCCTTGTTCCAAGAGAAGATAATTTTGTTTTCCATTCCATCTCCAAAAATATAGTCTCTAGAAATAAAACAAAGCTGTTAAAATCAAAAGCCATGATTGAGTTGGTTAAAAATGATTCCACATGCAGGCAATTCCAGCTCCTTGCATATTTTGGCGAGAAAAATCATAGTGAATGTGGAATATGTGACCTGTGTTTGAAGAGGAAGAATATTGTCCAAACCAATTATCAAAAGACGGCAGGAGCCATATTGGAGCTTCTTAAAGGGAGAAATGCTTTAGATGCAAATGAAATATCTATACAGCTAGGACAGGATAGAAAAAATGTCATAAAAACCTTGCATTTATTGATTGAAAGAAATTCTATCCAATTAAATTTGCAACATAAATTTGAATTAATACACTAAGAGATATGCGTATTGTATTTATGGGAACACCTGAATTTGCCGTAACATCACTAGAGGCTTTAGTTGATGCTGGTTATAATATAGTAGGTGTTATTACAGCACCGGATAAACCTGCAGGAAGAGGCAGGAAGATAAATGAGTCGGCTGTAAAAAAATATGCCTTGTCTAAGGGGCTGCATATCATGCAGCCCACAAATTTAAAGAATCCTGATTTTCTAAAGGAATTAAGTTCCCTGGAAATTGACCTGCAAATAGTTGTAGCTTTTAGAATGCTGCCCGTTGAAGTTTGGAGTAGTCCTAAATTTGGCACCTTCAATCTACACGCTTCTCTCCTACCCGATTATAGGGGTGCGGCCCCAATAAATTGGGCTATAATAAATGGAGAGACCAAAACGGGAGTAAGCACTTTTTATATTAATGAAGACATAGACACAGGGGCTGTTTTAAAACAGGAATCGGTAGCCATTAACGCAACAGAAACAGCAGGCGATCTTCATGACAAACTGATGACCCTTGGGAGTAAGCTAATTTTGGATACCGTAGAAATGATTCGAATGGGTAAAGACAAACCAGTTAAACAAGAAGAAAAGAAACCTAAACTGGCTCCAAAGCTCAATAAAGATAATTGCAGAATAAATTGGGAACACCCCAAGCTGCAGATTTATAATCAAATAAGAGGCTTGTGCCCTTATCCAGCGGCCTGGACAATTTTAGAGAATGCTGGGGAACAAATAGAATTAAAAATTTATGAAACACGCATATTGGATGAGTCTCATAAATTAAAAAATGGAACAATTGTCAAATCGAAAAAAAATATTAAAATAGCTGTTCAAGATGGGTTTATTGATATTCTTGAATTAAAATTGGCCGGGAAGCGAAAAATGGATGTGCTCAGCCTAATCAATGGCTATGAATTTAAAGCTGAATGCAAAATGATCTAACCACAATAGCAGTAGGCATTTAGGACATTTTTACAAATTTTCCCCAAGTTTATCAACAAATTTGCATGAATTATTAACAATATAGGGGTTTTTGACCCCCAAAACTTGCGTGAACCCTTATAAAATCTATATTTGTTAAGCTATTGAAAGGCAAAAAAACGAATATTTAACCAATTTTAAAAAAAATTTAAATTATGAACAAATCAGATTTAATTGAATCTATGGCAACTAATGCTGGGATTTCAAAAGCTGCTGCTGGAAAAGCTTTAGACGGAATGATGAAAAGTATCACAGGTGAGTTAATGACAGGTGGTAGAGTTTCATTAGTAGGTTTTGGTTCTTTTTCAGTTTCTGCAAGAGCTGCAAGAGACGGAAGAAATCCTCAAACTGGAGCTACTATCAAAATACCTGCAAGAAACGTTGTAAAATTCAAAGCAGGATCTGAATTAAAAGATTCAGTAAACTAGTCAATCATAACGACATTCATAATAAAACCCTCTTTTATAGAGGGTTTTTTTATTAATTAATTTTTTGTACATTTAGTCACAACTAATTTATTATGACAATATTAAAACCAGCAAAAGGAAAATTACTTATAGCTGAGCCATCAATTTTAAGTGGTAGCTCCTTTAATAGGTCTGTCGTTTTGTTAACAGAACACAACAATAGCGGTTCTGTTGGTTTTATATTCAATAAACCATCTATATATACCGTAAGCGACCTTATACCTGATATAGAATCCACTCTTAAAGTTTATATTGGAGGGCCGGTTTCTGAAGACAACCTGTATTTTGTACATAAGGTGCCTGAGTTGATTCCCGACAGTATTGAAATTGAAAATGGAATATTTTGGGGAGGTGATTTTGAAATTGTTCAAAAACTGTTAAAGGATGACATTCTTTCCAAACACGATATCAGATTCTTTTTGGGCTATTCTGGATGGAGTCAATTACAACTGGAAGAAGAACTTATGACAACTTCATGGCTAATCATAGAGAATAATTTTAAGAATCTGTTTAAAATTGATCACGACGATTTCTGGAAAGATGAATTGCTCAAATTTGGCGGTATTTACCAGTTATGGGCCAATGCTCCTAAAGACCCAAGTTTAAATTAAACTTTTTACAATTTCCTTTTCAAATAAGACTTTGATGAGCTCAGATTTCTCTTTGGAATAATGCTTTTTTCTGTATTGATCTACTGATTGGATCTCAGTAATTGAATTTGTAAGAAACACTTCATCCGCTTTGAGAAGTTCAAAGGGTGATATTTTGGTTTCTGAAACGCTAAAAACTTCATGCTTTTGTAATGCCTCAATAAGCTTTTTCCTAATAATCCCGTTGATACATCCCGAGTCCAGAGATGGGGTAAGTACTTCATTACCTTTTATCAGAAAAATATTGGCATTAATAGCCTCAACGATTTCCTTTTTCTCATTGAGTAAAATGCAGTTTTGATACTCATTCTCCTCAGCATAAATACTGCTTAAGACATTAATAATTCTGTTATTGGTCTTGATTGTGGCCAATAAACCAGATGCGGTTTGAAAATCTTTATACAACTCTATTTCATAGTTGAAATGCTCCTTTTTTGTCAAGGAACCTGTCTCTATCAAAAAGCTCACTTTATTACTTAGGGGTGCGTAATAGCCCCCATCTTCCCTAAAAACAGTAACCCTTACCCTAGCTTTATCCTGAATCCCATTTTCAGATAAGGTTTTTTTAATCTGAGCTTCATAATATTCCAAAGTAAAGTTCAAGGGTATCTTCATTCTTAACATCCTCATAGAAGACATCAACCTGAAATAGTGATCTTCAATAAAGTATAAATGATTATTATGATATTTAAGCGTATCGAAAATACCATCACCATATTTAAACGCGCGATTTTGCCAACCTATAGTAAAACTCTCGTTATCAACAATATCTCCATTAAAATTGACCATAAAATAATATAAAGATCTCTTGACAAAAATCAAAAAAGCCCTGATATATCAAGGCTTTAAATTATATGCAGTACATCATTATCCTCCGATAACGTGCTTCAGTTCTGAAATTTGATTTTCCCAAAACATTTTTGATTCTTCCACTTCATCCTCATCGGCAAAATCCACCACTAAAAGGGACACGTCTTTGGTTAGGTCATCCACTTCAATTTTAAATTCAAAATAAGTATCTTCATCCTCATCTTCTTCCCATTTAAATCTAATGAATTTATCTGTTTTCTGAGCAAGTCGCTCAGCCGTTTCCTCCGAGTCGTCCCACATAAAAGTAAACTTCTTCCCTCTTGAATTCACGTTATCAGCGAACCATTCACCCATTGAATCAGGAGTTGAGATGTATTGAAACAAAAAAGAAGGAGATGCGTGAATAGGGAATTCCAGATCTATTCTAACTTTATTTGACATTATTTTTGATTTTATGCAAGCAATATATAGAATATCTATTTCTAAAAAAAATATATTTTATTT
>JAUXCI010000071.1 GCA_030618945.1 Flavobacteriaceae bacterium | reverse complement strand
GTATGTAAATACCATCTACCAGAGCAATAACAGCTTCACTCTTATTCTTCGGCACCACGGTTCCAACCTGTGTTGGCGTATCATATGATCTGTTCTCTTTCGTTTTTGGATCATAAATATGTACTTTCATACCATCTATATCAACCCAATACAATCTTTCATTCTTATGGTCCCAGAAGGCACCTTCTCCTAATATTGATTTACTTTCGTATGTTAATTCCACTTGAACCTTATCCGTTTTTACATGTTGACCTTTTACCGAAGAAGTGCCTAAGAACAGTCCTGTCATAAGTAGCCATATTTTAATATTCATTCTATAATAATTTAAGTTTAATGCTTATATCGTCCATGCATTTCCAATATCAGAAACCGGAATGCACGGCTGCCAACCCCCAGGTATAGGATCAAAATTCAACACCTCGGTCCCAATCTTTTCCGAAGTATAATAACCTAGTAATGAAAACGACCTCACAGCCATCAGGCATTTATACATCAAATAATCCTGCATTTCAGAACCTGGTATTTCTTCAATATTTTTCTTTTGTTTTTCAAGAATTTGCTTCGATTCAGCAGGAGTTTTATCGAAATAATTTGCGAACACTTCTAATACCTCGTGCTTTTTTGCCTTTCTTATATCCTTGTTAAATCTAAGCTTAAATCTTTTAGAAAACACGTCGCTCCCTTGATGGAAAATTTCCTGATCGGATTTGGTCATCACATCCTTACACATCATATCAACAAATTGAGGCAGGTTGATCTCCAGGCCACCTGGTATATCTGATGAGGGCAATATAATATCTACCAATTGAGTCACTATATTTTTTTCACTCTCTGTCAAAAAAACCGATGTCCAAGATTCATTCTCAACACTGCAAGCCTGAAGCACACTCAATACGGATGGCACGCTAACCGCGTAACCCAAACTCAATGACAATCCTCTTAATGCTTCTCTTCTATTCATTAATTTGTTGATTTTTTTTCCTTTAAAAATTCCCTGGCAGCATGATTTGCAGCCCTGGCCGTCAAGGCCATATAAGTAAGTGATGGGTTTTGACAACCTGAAGATGTCATACATGCCCCATCCGTTACGTACACATTTTGTACAGTATGAATCTGATTATATTCATTCAAAACTGAAGTTTTAGGATCACGGCCCATTCTAGCAGTGCCCATCTCGTGTATTCCTATTCCTGGGAAAGAGTCGTTTTCATTAAAATACCCTGTTACTTCATCATAACCCGCTGCCTCCAGCATGGCAACAGCTTCTTCCATCATATCCTTTTGCATCGCTTTTTCATTGTCTTTGAATTCAACGTCAAAATCGATAGTAGGTAAGCCCCAGGCATCTAACTTATCATAGTTAAGTGTAATTTTGTTTTCATGATAGGGTAAACATTCTCCAAAAGCGCTCATACCGACCCTCCATTTTCCTGGTTTAACAAGGCTTTCTTTCAACTCTTTCCCAAAACTCAATTCGGCAACGGCACTTCTCCAGTTCATTCTACTTGCACTACCCTGATACCCGTATCCTCTTATATAATCTTTATGACGGCTTTTCTCATCCAGGTTTCTAAATCTGGGAATGTAGAAACCCCCAGGTTTTCTTCCTTTATAATACTTATCTTCATGTTCATTGACAATTGCACTGGCTCCAATTGACATAGTATGATCCATAATATTATGACCCAATTCCCCACTATCATTTCCTAATCCATTTGGAAACCTGTCTGATTTAGACTGCATTAGAATCGAAGCTGAAGCAATGGTTGAAGCACAACAAAAAATAATCTTTGCTTCAAAAAATAACTTTTCCTTTGTTAATGTGTCAATCACTTTTACGCCAGAAGCTAGTTTGGTCTTCTCATCATATACAATCTCATAAGCGATGGAATTCGGTCTAAGGGTCATATTACCAGATCTGGTTGCAGCTGGCAAAGTTGAAGCATTACTACTAAAATAGCCGCCAAAAGGACATCCTCTCATACATCTGTCGCGAAACTGACATTTCCCTCTTCCTTCATAAATCTTATCTCCGGTTATATGAGCAATTCTACCATGCGTGATAACTCGACCATCCATATTTTCAGCCACCCGGTTAACAAGATCAGCTTCAACACAATTAAATTCCATGGGTTCAGTTAACTTCCCATCAGGCAACTGTTCTAATCCGAGATTCTTGCCACTCACCCCAATATATTGTTCTACTTTATCATACCAGGGAGCCAGGTCATTATATCTTATAGGCCAATCTACTCCATGACCATCTTTCTTATTCGCTGCAAAATCCATTTCACTCAACCGATACGAATGTCTTCCCCAGGTAATGGATCTACCCCCAACATGATACCCTCTCATCCAGTCAAATCTTTTGGTTTCTGTATAGGGATGTTCAATGTCATCAACAAACCAATGTTTAAACTCTTTGGCTGTTGTATAACCAGTTCTGGATTGCTTTTCTTGTCTTTTTAATTCCTCAGCACTCAGCTTGTCTCTATGTTCAAAATCCCAGTTCTCCATATTCATGGTGGGATAATCAATTACGTGCCTCACCATTCTTCCTCTTTCAAGGACCAATGTTTTTAATCCATTCTCACAAAGTTCTTTTGCTGCCCATCCACCTGATATACCTGTTCCAATTACAATGGCATCAAATCTGCCTAAAACCTCGTCACTTGTATTATTATTCATATTTATTTCTAGTTCAATCTATTAAAAAGATACCTTTCTCTAATGACCTTTAAATGATGTAATACGTGTCCACTGCAAATATATCCCAAGGCTCGTACAGTAAATGTATTTTCTCCAACTTTGCCCTCCATGTCTAAAATTTCATCGTCAAAATTCTGAAACATCAAAATAGTGGACCTTCTCAAAAGTGAAAATTCATTTAACAAATTATCATAATTTCTTTTGTTGATTTCGTAATTAGCGACAAACATGTTTTCATCATAGCTCAAAAGCATGCTCTTATCTTTTCTTGAATAACGTAGCGCTCTGTATACGAAAACCCGCTCTGTATCAATGAGATGTTGTACAATTTCCTTAATTGTCCACTTCCCATCGGCATATCTGTATTCTTGTTTATCACTTTCTAATTCACTAAGTTCCTTTTCAAAAACACTCAGCGAAGTTTCCATCTGACTTAATATATTGCCCTTATCATCAAGGGCATCTATATAGGTTTGATAAAATGCGGGATACTCTTTTTTACCGGGTTTGGCCATAATACGAATTGATCAAATAATATTTTTTCAACGCGCTAATTTAATTAATTCCTCTTAATGTTGTATAAAACTTTGGAAATTCAAGCTTATAACTTCGGATTAATCTTCAAATAAGCCCTGATAATAATTGATACGATTGGATTGCAATTTCAATTTCTTCATTGGTTGGAATGATCAAAATCTTAACATTCGATTCATCAGAATGAATTTCTGTAAGTTCTTTAGCCCTTATTTCGTTTTTTTTATGATCTAGGTTTAGGCCGAGATACTCCATATTGTCGCATATCAAGCCTCTGATAATGGGAGAATTCTCCCCTATTCCTGCAGTAAACACCAAGGCATCCAAGCCGTTCATTACTGAAGTATAAGCTCCAATAAATTTCTTAACCCTATAGGCATTCATTTTAAGTGCCAGCAAACAAGTTTTATCACCTTGTTCAGCCTTGCTTTCAATTTCCCTTAAATCACTATATCCAGTCAATCCAAGCATGCCGCTTTCTTGCTGCAAAATCTTCTTCACTTTTTCTGAACTATATCCCAGTTCATCCATCATATAAAAAATAACAGATTGATCAATATCGCCACTACGAGTACCCATCACCAAACCGTTCATGGGTCCGAATCCAAGAGAATGTTCCTTACTTAGGCCATTTTCAACCGCGGTAATACTGCAACCATTGCCCAAATGAACCGTAATAATCTTGCTTTCTTTTTTGCCCAAATAGCTAATAGCTTTTTGGGAAACATATTTGTGACTAGTCCCGTGAAATCCATATACTCTGATCTGATCACGTTTATAGAATTCCTCAGGAATCGCATATCGATAGGCCTCTTCTGGAATGCTTTGATGAAAAGCCGTGTCAAACACAGCTATCTGTTTGGCCCTGGTAAATATTTTCTCGGCAACTTCTATCCCTTTAAAATTATGAGGATTATGTAAGGGTGCCAGACTAAATAATTCTTTGATCTTATCTTTTACTTCCTTGTCAATCACCACTGTTTTGGAAAAGGCGCTTCCACCATGAACCACCCTGTGTCCTACAGCATCAATTTCAGAGGCATCCGTAAGTACACCTGATTCAGAATCCAGGAGAACCTGGGAAATGATTTCCAGACCTTTTTCGTGATTTTCAATGGCAAGCTTCCTTTCAAAAACCTTATCATCAATTTTCATTTCAATCCTGGCCCCTTCCAAACCAATTCTTTCTACCATTCCTGATGCCAGAACTTGTTGTTCGGGCATAAGGATCAATTGAAACTTAATAGATGAACTGCCTGAATTTATTATTAATATTTTCATTTGATTTTTTTATCATCTTCTTTAGCCTTCCATTTCGTCTGGCCTTCGAATTTACTTAGATTCATCTGATTGGGCTTGAATGGAAGTAATGATTACTGTGTTAAAAATATCGTCTACCGTACAACCCCTACTCAAATCATTTACCGGCTTATTTAAGCCTTGAAGCATTGGCCCGATGGCAATCGCTCCAGTTTCCCTTTGAACTGCTTTATAGGTATTGTTACCCGTATTTAAATCAGGAAAGATCAAAACGCTGGCCTCACCTGCAACTTTAGAATTTGGAAGCTTCTTCTTGCCCACCTTAGCATCCACGGCAGCATCATATTGAATCGGCCCCTCGATTTTAAGTTTGGGTCGTAAGTTCTTTACTATTTCAGTCGCCTCTCTAACTTTCTCAACATCAGCGCCATGGCCAGACGAACCAGATGAATAGGACAACATAGCCACTTTAGGTTCAATTCCAAATGCAGCACTTGAATCAGCTGAAGAAATGGCTATCTCTGCCAATTGCTCTGCTGTGGGGTTAGGATTTATAGCACAGTCACCAAACACCGAAACGCGATCTTCAAGACACATAAAGAATACTGAAGAAACCACAGAAACACCGGGCTTGGTTTTTATAAATTGTAAAGCCGGACGGATGGTGTGTTGGGTTGTGTTTACCGCTCCTGAAACCATACCATCAGCATGACCCTTATATACCATCATGGTACCGAAAAAAGAAACATCATGCATTAAATCTTTGGCCATACTCAAATTGATATTCTTTTTCTTTCGCAGCTCATAATATGTATTGGCATAATCTTCAAAATGAAGAGAATGCACCGGATCAATGATTTTTATTTTATCGAAATTAATAAAAATACCCAATTCAGCAACCTTATCTCTTACGGCACTTTCAGAGCCCAAAAGAGTAATATCTACTATATCAAGCACAGAAAGGCGCGCAGCTGCCATTAAAATTCTGTCATCCAAACCTTCGGGAAGCACAATATGTTTCTTTTCTTTTTGCGCCATCTTCAACAAATTGTATTGGAACATTCTTGGCGTCAAGCCTTTCGGTTTAAATGTTAGATACTTTCTTGTCAAGTCCTCTATATTTACATATTTGTCGAAAGTATTTAAGGAAGTATATATTCGTTGTTCGTTATCGGCGTATATGTGTGACCTAATTGCACCAACTTCGTTCGCCACCTCAAAAGTTCCTTTTTCTACCGCTAAAATCGGAATCGTTTCCTTTAGGCCTTCTATCAATTTCATAATTGATTCCTCTGGAACAAGTCCTCCTGTAAGCATGATCCCTGATATTTTTGGGTAGCTTTCTGACAAACTTGCCTGCAAGGAACTCAGAATTATATCTGCTCTGTCTCCTGGTGTAATTACCAAACAATTATTCTTAAGATGAGGAAGAAAATTTCTCAATTGCATCGCTCCTACCGCCGAACTTTCAACCTGGTTGGATACAAATTCCTCACCAAACAGAAGTTCAGCTTCCAACTCATCTGCGAACTCTTTGACCGTAGGACTGTTCAGGGTTTTTATCATGGGAATAACGCCAACGAAAATGTCGTTAGAAGTTTTTTCCCGTAAAACCTTTTCAATGCCAACGGCATCTTCGCTACCCACTTTATTGGCGACTACCCCAAGAACCTTCACTTCCTTATCAACAAAGGAGTCGTAGGCAAGAAGTAGATTCGTTATCAATTCTTCCTGTGCCTTGTCTTTACCGCTTCCTACAAGAATAACGGGAATACCTAAATTTTTGGCAATTAACGCGTTGATATCCAATTCAACAAAAACACCTTCTCCTGAAAAGTCAGTACCTTCTACTAAAATAAAATCAAACCTATCTTCAAGTTCCCTGTATTTTTTAATTATAATATCAAGAATGTCTCCCTCTTCTCCATTGGTCTTTTTTTGAATCACCTCGGCTCCTGTTAGAGCATAACATTCTTCATAGTTCATATTCAATTTAAAATGAGATAAAACGGTATCAATATGATTATCTCTTTTTCTTTTTTCAGATACTTCTATGATAGGCCTGAAATATCCAACTTTCCGTGTTCTTCCAAGAAGAATCCTCATTAATCCAAGCGTAATAATTGACTTTCCACTTTCGGGTTCTCCAGTGGCAATATAAATGGCTCTATTCATTTTCAAAATTTTGCACAAAGATACCTATAAACATAAATTTTTACGTTAAAAAACTGATAACAATTGTAACTTTCATAAAAAATATAGGCGAAAATTTATGTAAATTCACATAGTTTTAAAATCTAACTTATAAACAAACATGAAAACCTTGTTTTTTAATATAAAAGAACTTTTACAGATCAGAGATAAATCAATATTAAAAGTATCAGGGGCAGAGATGAAGGTACTTCCTTCAATCAAAAATGCTTTCCTCATAATTGACAATGATCGAATTGCTGACTATGGATCCATGGATAAACTTAATCATTACAATGCCGACAGGGTTATAGATGCAAGGGGACAAATAATATTACCCGCCTGGTGTGATTCTCATACCCATATTGTGTACGCAGGTAATCGTGAGGAAGAATTTGTAGATCGGATCAATGGACTTAGCTATGAGGAAATAGCATCCAAGGGAGGCGGCATCCTAAATTCGGCAAAAAAATTACAAGAAAGTTCGGAACAGGAATTATTCGAACAAGCTTCAAAAAGACTAGAAGAAATAATGAAACTTGGTACCGGTGCTGTGGAAATAAAATCAGGTTATGGGATGACTCCGGAATCAGAAATAAAAATGTTAAAAGTGATCAGGACACTGGCAAATTCCTATCCTTTATCGATAAAGGCCACTTTTTTGGGAGCACATGCCATTCCCTTAAAATTCAAGGATAATCCAGATGCTTATGTGGATCAGATCTGTAGAAACATGATACCCAAAGTAGCCGAACAAAATTTAGCTAGCTATATCGATGTTTTTTGCGAAAAAGGATATTTTACAGCTGAACAGACAGATAAAATTCTTAAAACTGGGAAGGAATATAAACTAATTCCTAAGATACACGTAAATCAGTTTAACAGCATTGGAGGCGTACAAGTTGGTGTAGCGAATGAAGCACTAAGTGTTGCCCATTTGGAAATAATGACTCCTGAGGATATTGAAAGTTTAAAAGAATCAGAAACGATGCCTGTGGCACTGCCCTCTTGCTCTTATTTTTTAAGCATTCCTTATACTCCGGCAAGAAAAATTATTGACGAAGGATTACCTCTAGCCCTGGCAACTGATTTTAATCCCGGATCAACACCAAGCGGCAATATGAATTTCGTAGTAGCAACTGCTTGTATCAAAATGAACATGAACCCCGAAGAGGCCATTAACGCAGCGACTATTAACGGAGCCTATGCCATGGGGCTCAGCAGATCTCATGGAAGTATCACCATAGGAAAAATGGCAAATCTTATCATTACCAAAGACATACCATCTTACCATTTCATTGCCTATGCATTTGGCAGTAACGTCCTTGACAAAGTCATGATAAGTGGCGAATTTATTTAATACTTATATATGAAAATTTCAGGTAAATCAATTCTTTTAAACCCTCTTATAAGCAGTTTAATCAATCAGCTTCAAGAAATACAGTCTGGAAATCCATGGCTGGGAGTAAATTTTGAAAAAAAAATAAAATTACTCAACGAAGAAGGTTTTTTTCTCAAACCTAATGAAACCCACAGTGTGGCCGAAATATTATCTCATTTGACCGTCTGGCGTAAAGATATTATCATAAAAATCACAACTGGTCAAGGGAGTATTACAGATTGCGATCCATCAAACTGGCCCAACAATGAAGCGCTTAAAAAATTAGGGTGGAAAAACATCATTGCCGAATATAAATCAACACTTGCCACTATAATTGATTTACTGAAAGATAAAAATGATGAGTTTCTAAATGAACGCTATTTTGACATAGATTTTAAAGGAAGCTATTCATATTCCTTTGCGCTTTATGGACTACTTCACCATGATATATATCATTTGGGACAAATCGGAATACTTATCTCAATGATGGAAAAGAAGCAAAAGTTTGATTTATAAATAAAATCTTACAGAAGATATACCCTATAATCTTTGGTAATTGATTAGGATAATTCTTTGTAAATTTGCAAAATTAAGCAGATAAAATATGTCGGATAATTCAGTTATTTTGCCGAGACAAAAAAAACCGGAATGGCTCAGAGTCAAGTTGCCAGTTGGAAAAAAATACACTGATCTTAGAGGATTAGTTGATAAGTATAAACTCAATACCATCTGTGCCAGTGGTAGTTGCCCCAATATGGGCGAATGCTGGGGTGAAGGTACTGCTACTTTTATGATTCTTGGAAATATCTGTACGCGTTCTTGTGGATTTTGTGGAGTTCAAACAGGTAAACCAAAACAAGTTGAATGGGATGAACCGGAAAAAGTAGCTCGTTCAATCCATTTAATGAAAATAAAACATGCCGTAATCACCTCGGTTGACCGGGATGACCTCAAAGACGGCGGTTCAATTATATGGGCCGAAACGGTTGAAGCAATCAGAAGGGCAAATCCAAACACAACATTAGAAACCCTGATTCCTGATTTCAGAGGAGATAAAATAAATATAGACAGAATTTTGGCTGTGGCGCCAGAAGTAATTTCCCACAATCTTGAAACAGTAAGACGCCTCACACGAGAAGTTAGGATTCAAGCCAAATACGATCGTAGCTTAGAAGTGCTAGAATATTTGAAAGATTCAGGGCAAATAAGAACCAAGTCTGGGATTATGCTGGGCTTGGGAGAAAAAGAGGAAGAAGTTATTGAAACTTTGCATGACCTTTATAAAGCTAAAGTTGATATAATAACAATTGGACAATACCTTCAACCCAGTAAAAAACACCTCCCCGTTCATGAATTTATTAATCCAGATCAATTTGACAAGTATAAACGAATAGGACTTGATTTAGGTATCAAATACGTTGAAAGCGGTGCCCTGGTCCGATCTTCATATCGTGCTGAAAAGCATTTAATATAAAATAATTTGATATTAACAAATGATTAACATCCTTTTATAGCTCTTTGGTATAAAATTTGATGATAGTTAATCGAAGCAGAATTCCCCATTAATTTTGACTTCATATGATTAATTTTGAGTTAGTAAGCTAAAAGCACCTTTTTTAAAGGTGCTTTTGAGTTTTATATGTTTCTGCTCATTTTGATTTCAGCGCAAATTCCTATGTACAGATTCCATTTTGATCAGTTTAGCCTATAAATCACATATTAACCTGAGTGTTTTGTAAATAAATAGCCAT
>JAUXCI010000290.1 GCA_030618945.1 Flavobacteriaceae bacterium | reverse complement strand
AACGGCCAATGCCAACTTTTTGTCATTATCCCTCCCCATATCGAAAATTACATTCAAATTGAATAAATCATTTTTATTATTTTTAATATAAGAGAGTTCTATTCCATTATTGAGATTCACTTTTTGAATTTCTTTTTTGTAATCAACAAATTCAGGTTGCAATTCCTCTGATTCCAGGGCCTTAAATGCTACAAAAAAATCAGATTGCCCTTCACGGTCCAATTGAATTGGAGTTATTTCAGGATTCTTAACCTTTACGATATTCTCATCTATTCCTTGTCTTTTATAAACTATCACATAATTATCAGCGAAAAATTCATTCGCGAAAGCAACCAATTCTTCTTTTGATATTTTTCTCAAATCTTCCAAAAATTGCAATTCATCCTGCCATTGTTCATCATGAATAAAAGCATTGTAATACATTCCTGCCAATGGTGTCGAGCTTTCATATTTCTTTGTTTGAGATAGTTTTAGATCATTGACTACTGCATCGATCATCCATTCATCAAACTCTCCTTTTTTCACCTTTTCTATTTGCAATAAAACCAAATCTTTGACTTCATCCAGTGTTTGCCCTTCTTTTGGAGACGCATCAAAGGCAATCATACCATAATCGTTTAAAAAATAAGTCCAGGAAGTAGCATTTTGAACCATTTTTTTTTGATTTAGGTTTAAATCGATCAAACCTGCACTACTATTGGCCAAAATCATATCGATCAGTCGAATGTATTTTTCATCCTTGCTCCCGATACCCTCTGCTCTGAAACCCATAGAAATATTTTCACTTGTTGGTCCGAATACTTCTTTCACAACAATTCCTTTAATTGGTTCTTCTTTTGGCAAATCCGGGTATACCAGATCTTTTCTCTCCATTTTTCCGAACGTAGCATCAACCATTTTAATGGTTTTATCAAACTCCAAATCACCCACCAATACAAGAGCCATATTATTAGGAACATAATAAGTATCAAAAAAATTATTAATATCTATAAGTGAAGGATTTTTTAAATGCTCCGATGTACCAATGGTTGTTTGTTGACCATAAGGATGCGTAGGGTAAATTCCTCCCATCAGTGCATAAAAAACTTTTTGCGGATCACTGTCTAAACCTCGATTGTATTCTTCATAAACAGCTTCTAACTCAGTATGAAACAAACGCAATACAACTTGACTAAATTTTTCACTTTCAAGTTTTAAAAACTTATCCAATTCATTGGCTGGAATTTTATTATGGTATACGGTTTCTTCAGCCGACGTATGGGCATTGGTTCCTGCGGCCCCCAAAGAACCTACCATTTTATCGTATTCACTGGAAATTACATATCCGGATGCGATATAAGAAATGCTATCAATCGCACGATAAATTTGTTCCTTCTTAAAAATATCCCGTTCTGCCCTGTGCTGTTCATATAAATCAACAATCTGATCTATTAATAATTTTTCTTTTTCATAATCGGAAGTTCCAATTTCATCAGTTCCCTTAAACAACATGTGCTCCAGATAATGGGCTAAACCCGTACTTTGTTTCGGGTCATAACTTGAACCCGCATGAACGGCCACATAGGTCTGTATCCTAGGTTCATCATTGTTTTGGCTCAAATATACCTTCAAACCATTTTCCAGAGTGTATAATCGTAAACCAGTAGGATCATTCGAAACAGTTTCATAGGTATACCCATTGCCATCCTTCTGCTGTTCTACAGTGTATGAATCTGATTGGGGAGTGTTTTTACAACCTATAAATAATAGAAATAACAGGCTATAAAATAAAAATAGTGACTTTTTCATAATGTGATATTTAAAACGAGTTTTGTAAGCCTTAAAAGTAGAGAAGAACTGGTTCTTGACGAAATAGGATAAGGTAATTAAGATAAATTTAACACTCTCCTTTTTTAAAACAGTACCTCAGGTTTATAATTATAGTATTGCTTGAGACATTGTTTATAACAATAAAAAAAACCTGTCAAAAAATGATAGGTTTTTTTTAATAAATCAAGTTTTGAATTAACTTAAAACTTCCAATACTTTCTGTCCGATCTCAGCTGGTGACTGTACTACGTGAATTCCGTTTTCGGCAAGGATTTCCATTTTGGCCTGGGCGGTATCGTCTTTTCCACCAACAATTGCTCCGGCATGCCCCATGGTTCTTCCGGCAGGAGCCGTTTGACCGGCTATAAAACCAACAACGGGTTTTCTATTTCCATCAGCTTTGATCCATCGTGCAGCGTCAGCTTCAAGTTGACCTCCTATTTCACCAATCATAACAATGGCATCCGTTGCAGGATCATTCATTAATAATTGTACAGCTTCCTTTGTTGTAGTTCCTATAATTGGGTCGCCACCAATACCAATGGCAGTAGTTATTCCCAAACCCCTTCTCACTACCTGGTCAGCAGCTTCATAAGTTAAAGTCCCCGATTTTGAAACAATTCCAACGTTTCCTTTTTTAAAGACAAATCCAGGCATAATCCCGACTTTAGCTTCTCCTGGAGTAATCACTCCCGGACAATTTGGGCCAATTAAGCGGCAATCTTTTTGGTCAATATACGATTTAACCTTTACCATATCGGCAGTAGGAATACCTTCTGTAATACAGATGATCACTTTGATTCCGGCTTCCGCTGCTTCCATAATGGCATCCGCTGCAAAAGCTGGAGGAACAAATATGATAGAAGTATTAGCTTCTACATCTTTTACCGCATCGGCAACGGTATTAAAAACTGGCTTATCCAGGTGTAATTGACCTCCTTTTCCAGGCGTCACACCTCCAACTACATTTGAGCCATAATCGATCATTTGTGTGGCGTGAAAAGTACCTTCACTTCCTGTAAATCCTTGTACGATAATCCTAGAATTCTTATCTACTAAAACACTCATTATAAAATTATTTTTATTATATATATATTTAAATCAAGTCAAATCTCTCACAAAAGTATGGCAATGCAATGATTTT
>JAUXCI010000296.1 GCA_030618945.1 Flavobacteriaceae bacterium | reverse complement strand
GTGTCGGCTTTGGGCAGGGTATTGATGATGATCAAACAATAAGCCATAATTTGAATGAGGCTTTTCAAAAATCCAATATAGGTTTTTTAAATTTGTGTAATCCATCCTGGGATACTGTACTTCTAAGGGGTCGCTTATACAGGCATGGAGCGGAGTTGGGGCCTTGGGACCTTATTTTATGGATGTACTATATTAATGATGCCAAGTATTCTATTAAATATTTTCCGATAAACAGCCTGCACCTTAATAAGAAAAAGCCAACCGGAAAATATAGGATACTGGATCTCATTGTCTTCAAATGGCCACATGCGGTGAAGAAAAGGGTTAAAAAATATACGTTATCAAAAAAGGTAAAGCAAGATCCCAAGCGTTCATCATGGGATAATTACTATAAATGGTGTTTGTCTTCATATGAACCAGGGACTGCCACAAGAAAAAATGAAGAAGCTTTTATCAGAGATATCGTTTTATGGGCCCAAAATAACAATTCTAAAATTGTTTTTGCGATATTTCCCGCAGAAAATCAACTTACAGATCAAAACAGAAAGCCTCAGGAATTTATAAAAAGTTTAGGAAATAAGTTTGATTTTCCCGTTATTGACCTTCTGCCTTATCTGATTGACGCAAATAAAAAGGGAAAAGTATATCTGCCCGGTGATCATCAGCACCTTAATGAATATGGGAGTCAAATCGTTTCGAATATCATTAAGGAATGGTTAATTAATCAAACCAATCTAACGAATGTAACCAACAAAACGAGTTTTTAGATATGTTCAAAGATAAAAAGGTTGTTGTTGTGATGCCTGCTTATAATGCGGCAGGCACCCTTAAAAAAACCTATGAGGAGGTAATGGCACAAGATATTGTGGATTTAGTGATTGTTGTGGATGATGAAAGTAAGGATGAAACAGTAGCTATCGCAAAGACCCTTTCAAATACAATAGTTCACCTCCATGAGAAGAACCAGGGCTATGGTGCAAACCAGAAGTCGTGCTACAAGATTGCGCTTAAAGAGGGTGGGGATATCATAATTATGGTTCATCCTGACTACCAGTATACACCCAAACTTATACCCGCAATGGCTTCCATGATAGAAAGCGGTCTTTACCAATGCGTTTTGGGCTCCAGAATCCTTGGAGGGCATGCTTTAAAGGGGGGTATGCCTGTTTGGAAATATATTGCAAATAGATTCCTGACTTTTATAGAGAATATTTTTATTGGAGCAAAACTTTCAGAATACCATACAGGCTACAGGGCTTTTTCAAGGGATCTCCTGGAGCAATTGCCTTTAGAAGGAAACTCTGATGACTTTTTATTCGATAATCAGATGCTTGCTCAGATTGTGTGGTCAGGCCATACCGTTGCTGAAATAAGCTGTCCTACAAAATACTTTTCTGAGGCGTCGTCAATTAATCTGTTCAGAAGTATAAAGTACGGTTTTGGATGCATGATTACGGCGTTTCAATTTAGAATGGCGAAAATGAAACTAATAAATTCTAAACTGTTTACCAAATAATCTCATATATAGGTAGAGCGCATTCTATCATTCAAGCAGACATGCAGGATTAATTATTCATGAGCGCATTAAAAAAAATTCTACTATTTATCTTTTCTGTCTTCTTAGCGCTTTTTATCTGTGAGGGGACATTTCGGATTATGATCTATTTCAACTTGATCGACTATCCCAGCCCCGATTTCAAGAGGATTTTCCACAAGTACTCAAAAAACAAAGAACTCATTTATGAACTCAAACCGAATTGGACAACCCGTGACGGCATTTTATCAACAAATAAATTTGGTATGCGAGATTACGAATACTCCCTAACAAAACCGGAAAGGGTAACTCGAATAGCCGTCGTTGGAGATTCCGTAGCTTTTGGCTATAGACATACCGGACCTATTCCGCTGGAAAAAATCTTTGCGAAGCTCCTTGAGGTTAAACTCAATAATGCTTATGGCCCTGGCAAATTTGAGGTTTTAAATTTTTCCGTTACCGGATATGACGCACTCCAAGAGGAGATTATAATTGAAGAAAAGGTCCTCAAATTTTCTGTAGATTACATTATTGTTTGTTACGTGACCAATGATGACACATATACCGACGGATTGGGAGATTTGACGAAAGCGATGTCCCCTTATTCACTAGGGTCCAGGCTTCACAGCAAACTGGTTTCATACGTATTGTCAAAACATGACCAAATAAAATATCATCAGGAAAGAGATATAAAAAAGGTCTGGCACCTGTTTGATAAGTTGAATCTATTGAAAAGAAACAAGAATATCGGCATCATCATTCTAATGACCCCTGACAATAAAAGTGTTTACCCCTTAGATCCAAAATACAAACTTGTTAAACGCAGGGCAAAATTATACGGATTTGATGTTGTCGATCCTAATGAAAAATGGAAAGACGAGACTAATGAATTCTGGTATGCTCTTTACACTCCCAAGGATAGTCATTATTCACCTTTTGGGATGCAATATGTAGCTGATATGCTATTTGATTTTTTTCAGGACGAAAAAAAAACTGGAGACCTATGATTGTATAGTAAAAAATAAGTCAGAGTATCCTATAAATAC
>JAUXCI010000224.1 GCA_030618945.1 Flavobacteriaceae bacterium | reverse complement strand
TCCGCCATCAGCCTCAGGGAAAACAATTGCTTCTGATTCTTGGAATTCACCTTCAAAGGCCCAACCATCAAAACTAGTTTCCAAGTCATCTTTAGTAAGTTCTGTACCATATGGAATTACTTTGTTAGTTGTGCTAACAGTAAGCTCTTTCGGCAAAATTATTAAGCTTCCGGGAACATAGGTAATATTAAAATTAGCTGACGTGGCATTTAAAAAAGCACCAGGATAAACAAAATGGCTTTCACCTTCGGGTGTAACCTCTAAGCCTGTGATCATATTTAATGCATACATGTTTGAAATGACACGATCATCATCAGGATCATCCTCAAGCGGAGCGTCTTCTGCGTCAATGATGGAAAACACAGACTCATAGCTACTATAACGATCCGGGTCATCTGGATCATCTGTACTCACTACTGCCTTAAATTTGCTTACCACAGCTTTAAACTTATTGGGTACACCGAGGTCAATAGGCTCTACAACTCCTGAAAATAAATCCTCAGCGCTCACCACAGCCTTGAACTTACTTACAACTGCCTTAAATTTATTTGTGGTTCCGTCGTCATAGTCATTGCGTGCTTCAATATAATTTGTGAAATCATCATTATCCAAATCAATGATATTCATTGTGCTCACTACGGCCTTGAATTTATTTTGAATAGTTCGGTCAGATGCGCTCCAGCTTCCGCCATTTAATAGCTCCAATAAATTATATTCAATCGTTTCTGAACTCACTACGGCCTTAAATTTACTTACTACTGCCTTAAATTTATTGGGTAAGCCATCTTTATAGTCACTTTGGTGGCTTGCATCAATGACACTGTAAAAACCAACATCTGGAGAATTATCAAATATGCCGGAAACATCATAGGAATAATGTAGTGTAAGATCTATGGCGTCCCCATAAGTATAAATAAACGGGGTGTTTACAGGTTCGTCCAATGGATGGGGGGTTATGGTTAAGTCTTTTTTAGTTATGGTTAAATAACCATGTTTTCCCAAAACATCGTCATTATAACCTGAAATAAAATTGATTTGATAATTATCCAGTTGCTCTGGAGTTAAAACCTCGTCTCCAAAGGATGGAGTAATTACATAATCAGCAACGATTGGGTAACCATCTCCAGCCAATTGGCTGTCTAATAAAGAATTGAACAAAACAATTGGTGGAAGACCTAAGGATTCAAAAGTTTGACCATCAGGAAGTCCTTCCACGGCGTAAGAAGGAATATAATCAGGTTGAGATGTATCCGGTCTGTAGTATGAACTTATATCCTGTCCGTATTCAAATGGATCGGTGTCGTTGGCCATGATATTCAGGGCTATTTTCCCGTCTGGAAAGAAAGTTGATGTTCCACCACCTTTACCATCATCTCCTTCAGTTATACTTTTAGCTACAACTTGCACAACAGGGTTTCCTGTAAAAATTGGAACCGAAGCCGTAACTACTCGCTCACCATCATCTCCAATTGAATATGCCACATCCTCCAAAGGTTGATCATCCAACGTTACAGTCACATCCTCAACATTATCAGGAAAAAACTCACCTATGATCATCACAGTAAACGGTTCTGCACTTGGTATGGCATCGTTAAGAACGACCAACTTTGTTATATTTGGGCTTTGAGAGGCAATACTTTTGAAGGCTGCAAGTGTATTGAGCAAACCACTATTAGAACCGGGAGGTGAAGAATCAGAAAATCCTGTAGTTGTACCTGTAAATGTAGCTAAAGCCTGAGCATTAGTATAACTTGTTTTTAAGGTTGAATCGGCTGCCAGTTGATCATCCGTTAGTGGATACCAAGCCGGTAAAGCAGATTGCAATAGGGCCATTGCAGCAGCAGCATGAGGGGCTGAGGCAGAAGTTCCATAAAATTTAGGAGGAGCATCAGGATCGCTCGAATACTGACCAAAAAAAGAAGTACTTGTTCCATCCGGAGCATAAAGATCTGTTTCAAGCTTGGTCCCGTCAGGTAATTGTCCACCATGGGATGAGAAATATTCCGCAACTGGGGCATCTGCATTTCTAAAATCTACAGCTCCCACGACTGTGGTTAATACATTCAAAGAATTTTTATTTTTCATAGCATGCCCAGTTATAGTAGGAGCGCCGCTGCCAAAATATTCTTCAAATTTTAGCCCATCCGGCGTTCCGTCATCACCGCTGGTCCTAAAAGCAATATACCTAAAAGGCACATTAGTAGGACCATTGGCACTCGCTATAAGGATATTCGCTTCTCCCGTACCTGTTGCCCTAAACACGATAACCTCGGTTGGATCACCATCTACATTGACACGATTGCTACCAACCAATAACCTGCCCAGATCATCTACAATGTAAATATCCAGATCATCATCTGCACCCAATTCGTTGTATTGAGAGGCAGCATCATTTTTATACTGTAAGGCAATTAAATAAGTGCCTGGTATCACACTGATTTTTTGGAGATAATCAGTATTAGAACTTGCATCAAAATCATGTGCAACGGTTGAACTTGCCGGATCAATAAAATTAGTGTTTGGCATTGTTGCGGTCGGATTAAAAATACTCTGATAGGCCTTATTAGCTAAATTTCCAACAGACGTATAATGAAGTTTTCCTGAATTTTTAATTGCCTTTGCTACACGTCCACTTCCACTTCCAAAAAATGGTTCAGTAATAAAGGTTATATCATCAACAATAATATCGCAATCAAAGATTGAAGTATCAACTCCAGCTATAAAATCGTTGGGCGACATTGCGGAGCTAAATTGTATGGATGCTCCGGGGGCCACATCGTGAATTATTTCACTCATGGCTCTACCTTCATCAGTGGCTTTCAATGGGCTCTCTTTTATAACCTTTAAATCGTCAGGTAATTCCTTATTTGCAACACCAACTTCAGCTTCTGAACCTCCCGGAATCAGCATATTATAGCTATCTGACAGAACTCTAATAGTAACACCCGCCCCATCAATGGGTCCTCCATCTATCGTACGATAAGCCTCCTTAACTTTATCTGAAGTTTGGGCGGCGTCTCCTTGAGAAAGAACACCCCCTGAATTGTTATAAGTAGGATATACTGGTCTGGCAAAGTTTATGTTATCAGCGAAGTTATCCAAGTCACATAATGTTGGCTTATCCAAAAAGACATCGATTGAAGAAAAATTGCTATAATCGTAGACCGTAGGATTCAATAAAAAATCATTGTTTTGTACTCCTAATTGATCTTGCAATATTCCCAAAACTGTTGACATCTCACCTTGTTTAGGTACAATTTCAATAAGAATTTTTAAAATACTATTATCTGTTTTTGATTGAAATATAAGTTCGGACGGGGTTGCACCAACTGCATCCAAACAAAACGATTCAATCTCGTTTCCATAAAGCAAATTTGATTTTCCATTTCCAATAACCGGAAAAATAAAACTGTCATCAGGCTCACAATAAGCAGAATTCCCATTGGCAACCACAGTATGTGTTTTTCCGTTACTTGTTATGGACCATTCAACAAAATCATGTGGGCCAAATTCTTTTGTAAAAGTCTTTTTATTAAGGCCTGGCTTAAATTTATTTAAGCCTTTGGCCACTTTTTTACCATTATTGGATTTAATGATACTGCCATTCTCATCAATGACCACCTCTTTTCTGGTAGGGTTTTCATACGAGAATGTTGCCTGAAATAATCCATCGTCAATTTTTTTGACACAAACTAAAGGGATGATCTCCTTTTCCTTTTGGGAATAGCCAGCAAATGTAAAACAGAACATTAATACTGTCATTATATATGGATTCATAAAGCGCATTCTGCTTCCTGAAATTGAATCAGGTTCAATTGTAAAACGTTTGTGTAGTGAAGAATTACTGGAAATAATTCTTTTTTTAGGGAATATAGGGGGTGCATTCATTTCAAGGGGCTTAATATTTTTTCAACAACGCAATTCACTTAATAAAAAAATCAGCAAAACTTCATCGCACTGAGGGCAAATAAAATATTATTAGAATCAAAATCAAATCCATTTAGGACGAAAACTAGTTTAAGTTGTCCGAATGCCCTTGTTTATTTACCGAATTAAATGAATAAAAAGGTCTTCAAATCCTCTTATAAAACTAAGAGGGGGGGTGGTATATTTCTTAAATATACTAAAATAAAATAACTTATCAATTAAAAATCAACAGATTAGATGCTTTTTTAAATCAAAAAATAGTCTTTTTCCTATCTAATTATTTTTCTTTTTTTGAATTTTCAACAAAAATTTTAACCCAGATTTATAATTAAGTAAAATTCACTTGAATTTGGTTCTAAAAAATTAGCAAATCTTAAAAATATGATACAAATTATTTAATTGCTTCTAAAATGACTTTTTATTTGATTTTATAATTAGTTTGGGGTCAATCAGGTTTTCAAAATACATTGCTTATTTTACCTCAAGTCTCGCGTCCAAACCGAAACTTTCTTGAACGGCATCATACCACTGATCATCAGATTGAGCATTCCAGTCAACCCACTGTTCGTCCGTCATGGAAGCCCTCCATTCTAAAAATGGGATTGCGTCAGGACCCACTGGATGTCTTAATTGCCAAGTGTCACTTTGAGCTATACTTAAAATAGT
>JAUXCI010000272.1 GCA_030618945.1 Flavobacteriaceae bacterium | reverse complement strand
GTAAACCGGTGGGCTCATGGTTACACTGTTAATGGACCTGGAGATTCTGTAAAAATAGGGCGACAACCATTTGGCCGTATCACCATTGCCAATTCTGACTCAGGCGAACATGCAAATATGAAAATTGCAATCGATATGGCTGCAAGAGCTGTGAAGGAATTGGGATAAATGAATCGCTACTAAACGCCACCAAATTTCAGCTCTTATTCTGTTTATTAGAACCTTCACATTTATTATATCGGTAGCTCTCTCTAATGTGGAGGCCTGGTTAACTCACCTGATTAAACATATTTAATTGAATTTCATATATTCACTCATTAAGCTCAAGTCATATGATTAACTTCTTTAGAAAAATTAGAAGCAAGTTTGCTGATAGCAATCAATTCTTGAAATATTCTCGATATGCGGTAGGAGAAATTGTTTTTTAGTTATAGGGATTCTAATTGCCTTACAAATAAACAACTGGAATGAAAACAGAAAGAACAATACTACACAAATAAAATTCTTAAGCCCTAAGCCTTAATCACCCCAACCACCCTTCTCTATCCAGACTTCTATACTGTATCGCCTCTGCTATATGATGCGTTTGAATGAAATCGGTATTGTCAAGATCCGCAATAGTTCTCGATACCTTTAAAATTCTGTCATAAGCTCTGGCCGAAAGGTTTAATCTTTCCATAGCCATTTTAAGCATGCTTTTAGAATCATCACTCAAGCTGCAAATCTTCTTAATTTGCTTGACGTTCATTTGTGCATTGTAATGTATGTTCTTGGATTCTTTAAATCGCTCTGTTTGTCTCTCCCTTGCCGCATTCACTCTTTTGCGAATCTCAAAGCTTGCTTCCCCATTTCTTTCATGTGTTAATTCATCAAAAGGTACCGGTTGAACTTCTATATGAATATCAATTCTGTCTAACAATGGCCCTGAGATCTTCCCCAAATACCGCTGCATTTCATGGGGAGAGGAAGCAATGGGATTGTCTCTGTCAATAAAATAGCCACTGGGGCTGGGATTCATGCTGGCTACAAGCATAAAACTGCTGGGATAAGTCACCGTAAATCTGGCTCTTGATATGGTTACTTCTCTATCTTCAAGAGGTTGGCGCATTACTTCAAGTACAGATCGTTTAAACTCAGGTAATTCATCTAAAAATAAAACGCCATTATGAGAAAGGGAAATTTCTCCCGGCTGAGGATATGAACCTCCTCCAACTAGGGCGATGTCGCTAATAGTGTGGTGGGGAGATCTAAAAGGTCTTTTATTCATCAAGCCCATGTTCTCTTTTAACTTGCCAACCACTGAATGGATTTTAGTGGTTTCCAAGGCTTCCGCCAATGACATGGGAGGTAAAATTGTAGGTAGCCTTTTAGCCAGCATGGTTTTACCCGATCCAGGTGGGCCGATAAGAATAATATTATGTCCTCCGGCAGCGGCAATTTCCATGCATCTTTTTATAGTCTCCTGCCCTTTTACATCTGAGAAATCAAGTTCGTCGTTATCAATTCTTTTATTGAATTCTTCTTGCACATCAATTTTCAAAGGCTTCATACTATTATTATCGATAAAAAAATCAATAACCTCTTTGATGTTTTCCGTTCCATAAACATCAAGTCCTTCTACAACCGCAGCTTCTTTTGCGTTTTGTTTTGGTAAAATAAACCCTTTAAATCCCTCTTTTTGTGCTTGAATTGCTATTGGAAGCGCCCCTCTTATAGGATTTACACTTCCGTCAAGAGAAAGCTCTCCCATGATGACAAATCGTTCCAAACAATCTGATTGGATTTGTCCAGAAGCGGATAAAATTCCTAAAGCTAATGCAAGGTCATAGGCCGAACCCTCTTTTCTGAGATCGGCAGGAGCCATGTTGATGGTAATTTTTTTACCAGGAAGTTTGTAGCCTGTATTTTTAAGGGCAGCTGAAATTCTATAGCTGCTTTCCCTGATCGCATTATCGGGCAGACCAACTAAATGGTAACCAATGCCTTTATCCACATTTACTTCGACCGTTATTGTGGTTGCTTCTACGCCAAATACGGCGCTTCCAAAAACTTTGACTAACATGTATCACTAAATTTTTAATAAGTGATTTAATTCTTCAAAGTAAACATGTTTTGATGCTAACAATCAGGATCTGACTTGGAATCAAACTATGAGAATATACCTAATCCTTCAAAACTGAGGTGATCGGAGCAATATTACAATTGAATATCTATATTTTCGATGTAGCAATTTCTATGTTGGATAAAATTTCATCTCTTAAATTGATGATGCTATTTTTTTTCTCAGGTTTCATAAAAAAGTAAAAATGTAAAACTCTTCTAAACCTTTTGGCCTCTGTCCAGTAATACATAGCGATATAGGCCGAAATGACAAAACTAAATAACAATAGTGATGACTCCCAAAAATCAATAGTAAAATATCTTCCTATTAACCTGATTTCTAACCAATAACAAAGAGGAAATATAAAAAGACCAACAATCATTAGCACCACTGTTTTGTATTCAATATCAAGTTTTAAAACTTTAAATACCAAGCCTGTCAAGATGTATGGAACGTAATTAGTAAGTAAACCATAAAGATAAATTGGGGCTAATAATAAAAATTCTAAAAAATAACCCATAAGAACTAAAGTGCTACTTTTAGTAAAGAATTTATTTGTAAAAAACCCAGGGCTTAATCCTTCAAATTTGAGCTGGTCAAAAAAATGATGCACTTTGATTTCGGTATCAACATAGAGTTTTGTGTCACTTTCTCTAAGAGCGTGCATGGCTTTTGAAATTTGGGCTCTTGACGCTAATGAGTGTTTTGGATTTAAATGCAGATCCCCTTTGGGGTCATTAAAGGTTGTATAAAATTTATGGCTCTTTAGTAAGAATTGTTCCTGTTCTTTGTTAGCCGTATTTGGAATATGTCTTTCTAATTCTTGACGAATTTTTTCTGTGAGCTTTAAAACCGCACTAGTTTCTTTTTCTAAAAAGCTTACTTTATATGTTTCTAATGAAATCGGTTCTCCTATGCTTACTGAAACCATGCTTCTAAATTGAATGGAATCGGAATAATCCAAAGCGATTGGCAGTATTTTTAATCGATCATCCAAGCCATTTAATGATTCATAGCTTAAAGCTATTCTGGCCGTACCAGTTTTTATTTCGCGTAGTTTGAGTTCGTAATAGCTTTCCCCTTCAGGAAAAATAAGTATTGTACCCTTTTTATCTAAATATTCATGGCATTTCAAAAAGGAATATTTATTGTCAGGTTTATCTCCAGGTGCAATATCTTTTTTTCTAAAAACAGGAATCACGTGAAAATACTTTAAAACACTTGCCAGAAGTGCATTTGCAAAAATTCCGGCATTGGCTAAAAAGCCTACCTGCTGCTTCATCAAAGAAGCTATTATTAAAGGATCCATC
>JAUXCI010000269.1 GCA_030618945.1 Flavobacteriaceae bacterium | reverse complement strand
GTACTTTGACATAGTTGAAAACATTAAACAGGGTTTTTAAAAAACCAGAATTTGTCTTTATTTTGGTTAAATCAACATCGATACTTGCAAAAAATTGACGATAGGATTCAATGGGTTGAGGAGGTCTTGTCGAAAAGTCATAACTTCCTTCGGGTAATCCATTTGCTCCATAACCAACCGCAACATTAAACCATTTTGGCATTTTACTTTCCGTAAAAAAAGACCTGAGGTTGAAAGAAAGCCAATAGGTTTGACCATTATAATCTTTAAGTAATTGCTCAAGACTTGTGTTACCTAACTTATCAGGGTATAGATCTGCATATTCAGTGGGGCTAAAGGAAAACTTGAACTGTATCCGTTGTTCATTCCATAAAAGTTCCTGGCCAATAAGTAGCCCGGTACCGAGGGCATTTGCCATAATATCACCGTTTGAAAAGCCCCATCCCTGTGAAAATCCATCCAATATTTCTACAGTGGTTAAGAAAACAAAACCCAAAGTTGCACCGTATAAAAGTTGATTTTTTTTGGATTCCCCAGCCCAAGCCAAAGCATCCATGCTTAATTTTCCAATAAAATAGGCGCTGAAAGCATGACCAAATTTATCCATTTGCATCCAATTTGTATTGTCATTTATAGAATGAAAATTTGACCTTGGATAATCTGAATACCATAATTCATTTAGCCCCACTAATGTTGCTGTACCGATTACAGCTTCACTAACATAAACCGATGTTCTTCTTTTCTTATTAAGGGTGTCAGATTTTTGAAAAAAAGGAGTTTTGCTTTGGGAAAATACTGCATCATTGACGCAAAACATAAATAGAAAAGCGAATATAATTATATGATATGACTGCTGTTGATAATTCAATATAAAAAACTGATTAACAAACTAATAGAATCACCTATTAATTCCTTGTTTACTTACCCATCTCTGGTATTCAGCGGCATTGATATTGTGCTCTTTTAAGGATTTTGCAAATTTGTGATAGCCAATTTTCTCTATATTGGCACACATATAATAATAGCTGTGATTCTCAGGGTTTAATACAGCGTCTATGGAAGATATGTCAGGCATACCTATGGGTCCGGGAGGAAGTCCAAAATTAGAATAGGTATTATAGGGAGAGTCAATACTGAGGTCTTTAGTCAAGACTCTTTTATACTCCTTGTCCTGCCCGTATTTTTGTTTGAGGGCAAAAATGATGGTGGGATCAGCCTGTAGGGGCCAAAAATCTTTTAACCTGTTGAGATATAGGCCAGCAACGGTTCTCCTTTCGGCCACAACAGCCGTTTCTTTTTGCACGATGGATGCTAAGGTTGCGACCTGTAATGGTTTAAGATTTTGTTGTTCAGCTTTACTTGTTCTTGAATCATTCCAAAATTTTTTGTATTCCAACAACATTTTGTCTCGAAATTTTTGAGCATCGGTGTTCCAGTAAAACTCATAGGAATTAGGGATATACATGGATAGAGCCGTTGCGCTCTTGAAACCGTGTTTGTGCAGAAATTCCGCATCCCTCATAGCAGCCAGCAATGAAAGTGAATCGGCTTCAATTTGTGTGGCCACTCTTCCTGCCAATTTATTAAAATCGTCCTGGTTGTTAAAAGTGAGCTTGATGGTTTCCTGTTTGCCTCCTCTGAGATGATTGACAAGATCGTTATTGTTCATTCCCTCAGTAATCCTGAACTTACCAGCTCTTATCTTATTTATATATTTTTTCTTTTCGGCAACCCACATAAAACTCTTTACATTTGAAAGATGAGGTTCAAGAATTGTGATTAGCTTTTCAATATCAGTATCCGAAGGGATATAAATTGATGTTGTTTCTGTCACATTTTTTTGATAGATCTTTCGGTAATACGAAAAAGATATGATGGCCACGATAATGAATACAACTCCTAAAATGAGAATTAACTTCTTCTTCATAAATGATTTGGATTAATAATTTGGAAACGTTCTACGTCTTTGAATTTGCCTTTTATTTTGATCCAATCTTTTTGAGTACCTATATGGCTGAAATTCAATTTTTTGAATAATTCCAGGCTGTTTTGATTATTCGAAGGAACATCGGCATATAATTGATGCAAATCAAGATGCTTAAAGGCATACTCGAGGAATTGGTCAAGTGCACTGCTTGCGAATCCTTTATGCCTGTATTGATTCAAAATCAAAATTCCAATACCTGCTCTTTGGCTCTTAGGATCATAATCAAACAGGTCAATGAGCCCAACTGTCATACTATTTTTAACATTCATGACAACCAATCGCAATTGTTTGGCTTCAAAAATATCCTGATGCGCATTATCAATATATTTTTTAAGCAGATCTCTTGAAAATGGTGTTATTGTATTGCTAATTTCCCATAAATCGCTACTGTTCTCCACAGAGAAAAGCAGATCCAGATCATCTGGTTCCAATGCTCTTAATTTAACCTTATCATTTTTGAGTAAACCCATTATTAAATAGTTATGCTTCCTTTAGAAACAAAGCTAGCCGGACCTGTTAAAATTATATTTGTATAAATGTCATTTTCTTTTTCAAATGCGATAGTAAGATCCCCGCCTAAAGTTTGAATATCAATACTTGTAGCATTTGTTTTATTCATGTGAAAACTGGCGAGTGCCGCAGCAGTTACTCCAGTGCCACAGCTTAAGGTTTCATCCTCAACGCCTCTCTCATATGTTCTTACCTTAAAGGTGTTTTCGTTTATTTTTTGAACAAAATTAACATTCGTTCCAAGCTCATTATAAGGTGCTCCATTTCTGATTTCGCGCCCCACTTTAAAAACATCCAGCTGAGAAAGATTATCCGTGAAGCATATATGATGTGGTGATCCAGTGTCAAGAAAAACATGATCCGGATGTAATTGAATCTCTCCAACATCGGTCATTTTAAGGTTTACTAAATCATTTCCTACTGTAGCACTATAAGTTTCTCCCAGTGCTTCAAAGGAAGTTTTTTGATCAAACATACCAAGTGATTTAGCAAATGCTACAATACATCGCCCTCCATTTCCGCACATTGAACCCTCGTAACCATCCGCATTGTAATAAATCATTTTAAAATCAGAATGGCCTGAATCTTCCAATAACATCAGTCCGTCAGCTCCAACACCAAACTTTCTAACACAAATCCTTTTGATAAGCTCGTTATCATTTTTTGGAAATAACAGTTGTCTGTTATCAATAATAACAAAATCATTTCCGGCGCCCTGATATTTATAAAAGTCCGTTTTCATATTGCAAATGTAGGAATTATTGTAAGATTGTTTTGTTGTTAAAGTATAGTTAAAGAATTCTTTAGTTGAACTATTTCTGACTAAATTTGAATTTCGGACATAAAAAACAAGACTATGAAAAACTTTTTCAAGATACTAATGGTTTCTGCCTTAGGTGGTATAATGACGCTTGGATCTTATATTTTATTTTTTGAGAAGCAGGAAAATCCATTGGAGATGTCTGAAACTAACAG
>JAUXCI010000113.1 GCA_030618945.1 Flavobacteriaceae bacterium | reverse complement strand
TTCTGTTTGAAATCAAATAGGAATGCAAATTTAATGTTAAATTGAAAGTTCTGTTCTTTTGGAGCGTCTTATATTTTGTACCTTTAATAATTGACAGAAGAAATTTAAAATCTTAAACATGAAAAAATTTATTATCCCATTTTTATTTTTGGCAATGACAGTGTTAACCTTAAGCTGTGGACCTTCAGTAACGGTTGTAGATTCTTGGAAAGCTCCGGATATTTTGGAATCCAAAAGTGATCACTTTCTGGTGATGGCAAGAGTGGATGATATGGTAGGTAGGCAAAGGTTTGAACAGGAGATAGCCAATAGGCTTAGGGAGGGTGGAATGGACGCGGTTGAAAGTTATAAAAAATACCCAGAACTGAATCTAAACCTTGAAATGGACCCGGCTCAAATTGATGAATTGGAGACTAAATTGTCTAAGGACGGAATTAACGGTATTGTTTTGACCGTTATTAAGGACATGAAAACTGAGATAAATACGACTACAACTGGTGGTGGTTATGGCGGTGGATATTATCCGCATTTTCATGGTTATTATGGTGCCTATTATTCTCCTTATGGACACGGAGGCGCTTATATGTCAAGTTCTTCTAGGACCTATGAATCTGAGATATATAAATTAGAAACTGTAATTTTTGATCTTGACCGACCTGGGGATCAAATGATAGCTGTTATTTCAGTCAATATTACCGACCCTAAATCAGTCGCAGAAGTGGCTCCAAAATACTCAGAACAATTGGCGAAACAGTTTAAAGCTGCTAAAGAATAAATTCTTATCGCATAATAAATAAAGAGAACACTGTTAAGGGGCTGTTACAATCGGGTCAATCTGTATGTAACAGTCGCTCTAAGGCATTTTCGCACCAGCTGATGGTTGTTGTGTATGACAGTAATCCATATTCAAAAGACAATTGTCCTGTTAAAGGCATCATCTCTTTTTCCTGTACGTAAAAATGTTCAAGTTCATCAAGGTAGTCTTGTGATTTAATGAGTAGGTGTTGTAAAAAATCTAATTTGTGATACCTGCTTAAGAGTGAGTCCATAAAGGCAAACTTCAGGATTAGCAGATTCAGGTCTTTTTGAACCAGTTCTTTTTTAGGTAATTCTTTTAACCAATTTTTCAATAAATCTAGGCCACTGTCAGAAACACTATATTGAGATTTTTCAGTTTCAGCTATTGGTAGTTTTAGTACTAAATTATTTTTTTCTAATCTTTTGAGTGCCGGGTAAATGGTTCCGGGGCTCCCTCCAAAATTTCCCAGGGCAGTTTCTTCAAATACTTTTCTGATTCTATAACCAGTAAGTGGTTGTTTTTGGATTAACCCAAGGATAATATAATCTAAGTTGGTTGATCTTGTCATGATAATTAGAGTATAATATATTTATACGTTATTATTTTTGATTTGATAGTTTGCTATTTTTAATGTCAGCGCTTTTATCCTGATTAATGATCTTTTGGCCTATCAGGTAAACTAAAATAATACCATATAAAAAATTCGATATGCCAACTTCAAAGGCGTGTCCAAATCGGACGTACCCCGGCATAAATTCATCCCCTGGCATTATTAAAGGAGCGATTCCGCCAAAAATTGAAAACACGCCCCCTACAAGCAAAGCTCTTTTAAACAAGGACAGATTAGTATTTCTGATGATAATAAGTGCAACAAACATAAATAAAATGGCTCGAAAAAATTGAGTGTTGATCATTAAGGCAAAGGGAGGAATCTTGTCTGCATAAAAATCCATTAATTGTGGATAGATATTAACTAAAACAAATCCCGCCATTAAATAGAAAAAGAGGTATAGTAAGTTACCTGCAACAATTCTCCAAGTCCATTGTAAGATAGATTTTGGTTTAAAAAAGAGTTTAACATACACATCTTTCCATTTACCAAATAAATAGACCAATAGAGGTGAAGAGATTATTACTAAAAGCAAACCCTTAACGATCAATATAAATGTCTGGTACCTGTCAGTTACGTTAAAGATATAAGCCTCTATAAGAATATTAAAATGCCCTATAATAAAAGTGATCAGAAAAAGGTTTAAGGCTAACTTCCATCCACTTTGCGCATTGTTCCTTACAAGGAACCCAATCAATAAAACGATCATAAAGTTGGAAAGAAACATCCAAAAGATATACGAAGTGTTCCAACTTATTCCAAAAGGAAATTCTATTATAAAAGAAACGAAACTCAGCATTAGAGTTCCTAAAAGGACGGAAACAAAGAAATTATTTTTCATGAAAATAGAATTAGTATGATTCGTACTACAAATATAATACGATTCATACTAAATAAACAAATAATTGATCATGTTTTTTTATCAAAAATTGTAAAGTGCTGTTTTACAGGTGTAAAGTTATTTTTCTTATGATTATTTAAGGTTTAAGGTAAGTACTTCGCTGGGCAAAAAACCTAATTTGTGGGCTATAACCTGAATGTTTTCTTTATTAATCAGGTCTATAGGTTTCGTATAAACCAGCCAGGGTTCTTGATCAGGGTTTTCAGAAGCATTGAATACTTTATAGCCTATTGAGGCACCTTGAGTGTCACATTCAACCACAATCTGATTATTCACAATTCGTACCTTTGGATCAATTGTTAACTCCTGTTGCCCATTAGGGTACATATTGGCTATCAATTGTTCTTCAGGCAGCAAACCGGTGTCATTAATTTCGCTTGTCCATGAATCACAAGCCGATCGCAATTCATCAAGTTTTACCTTATAATCAGGATTTTGTGAGAGGTCATATAATTCATACGGGTCATTGATAAGGTCAAACAATTCTTCCGCAGGTTTTTTAGTTCTGAACCATAATTGTTGTTTGGGGCTTAAGGCATCAAGTTGTTTTAGCCTAAGTAATTCCTGCATGATTGGCATTTGATTTCTATAGGAAACTTCCAGATACATGGGCTTCTCAGTTTCATAATACTTAATATACTTGAACCTATTATCCCTTACAGCCCGCACCCTGTCAGTGGTTTCATCAAACCGATCGGCGGCTGCAAAAATAAATTTGGGTTCTTCTAATCTCATATTTTTTCCGAGAAAAGCCGACCCCTGTATATAATCTGGTATGGGTAATTCTGCCAGAGATAACAGGGTAGGAGCAAGATCAATAAAACTGATCATTCTGTCATCTCTTTGTCCGTGATTTAACTTCTCAGGATATCTGATAATCATAGGTACTTTTAGGCCGGAATCAAATAACAATCTTTTTTGACGCGGAAGAGGTCCTCCGTGATCAGTATACCAAAAAACAATAGTATTTTCCAACAATCCATCATCTTCCAACTCGGTCAGGATTTCGCCAACCCTTGCGTCCATTTCCACAATATTGGAATACATCCTTCTGATATCATTTTTTGCAATTTCGGTATTGGGAAGATATGGAGGAACAGGAACATCTAAATGACTGTCAACCCAAAGCGAATCTTTTTGTTTTTTCCAGATTTGTGATTCGTGTGTAACACCAATATTAAAAACAGAAAAGAAAGGTTTATCCTCAGGGCGGTTTCTCCAATGCGCTTTGGGTCCACTCTCATCCCAGGCTGTTGGGGATTTGATAAATTGGTAATCTTCTTTGCTATTATTGCTGCAATAATAACCAGCTGCTCGCAGGTATTCGGTAAACATTCTAACTTCAGGCCCTGGAACGGCTTCATAAGGTTTAATGTTTGCAGGCATGGCTTTTTGATAATTGGCCAATAATTTTTTATCGGGCTTTCCTCCAAACCAAGGTCCGGTTCTCATGTGGCTGGCACCAATGCTATTGGCATACATTCCGGTAATTATGGCTGCTCTTGCAGGTGCACATACAGGGTGAGGGGCAAAAAAATTATCATAGCATACGCCTTCTGATGCCATTTTACTCAAATTGGGCGTTACTATGGTTGAATCTCCAAAGGAAGGAAGGTAAGCGCTCAGATCTTCAGCTACGATCCAAAGGATGTTGGGTTTCCCATCAATCACAGGATTTATAATTGCCGGAAGGGTTTCAATTTTAGTTTCTTCCTTAATACAGGAAGTCATGCTATGGCCCAATAGGATTAGAAGGCTAAATGTTTTGAAATTTGTTTTAATTGACTGAAATGGATTGATGGGCAAGTTCATTAATATCTTTATTTTTAAAATGGTCTTATCGTATTTTCCTTCCAGGTAATTGATCATTGCGAGGTCCATTGGGTAGTTCCTGTTATTTGCTTGCAACGGACTAAAAAAACGGAATGAAATTAAAATAAAGTTTTAGAATTTGCAATCTATTTAACCAGATCTTTGACTCTTTTGACCTTATCTTTTTTTGATAAGGACAATCTAATAATACTATCGGATAAACCAACAAGATCATGTGAAACCCCTCCATCAAGGGCGATTAGATCACCTTTTGATAAATTGTGTTTTTCACCTTTAAGCCCAAAAGTAATATTGCCTTCAAATATTTCAACAACAATTGGAAAAGGCGTTTGATGTGCCGCCATTTCTTGACCTTTTTTTAAGAGGATTCTAATCTCTTTGGAACTTTCCGTTTCCATAAGGACTGATACTTTCGGCTTGTCATGATATGCTATTTGTTCTGTTAAAGAAGCTATTTTCATGGTTTTTAAATTGAATTAGAAGTCTAATCTAATATAAGCGTCTTCTTCGCTGGGGGTTTTGTCCTCTACCAGGTCGAGTTTATAGCTTTTAGGGATGTTATCCCAGTCCTCGTATAGCTTCCCATCAATATAATAACGGGTTGGTCCGTTTTTTTGATTCTTATAGGAGCCATCCAGCATAAGGCCATAGATATTTTGAGGTGCAGAAGATCCGGCCATATTACTTCCCAAAACCAACTCCATATTCGCATCGCCATCGATATCGGCTTTGATCCAGTTCAACTCTAATAATTCATTGAAACTCCCATCAGCCACCATCTGCTTTATTTGCTCATCAAATTGATTGAGTATTTCTTCAGCGTTTTCAACTTTTTTACCCAAGACTAAATGCAGCGATTTAACGAGCAAGGGACTTTGGCCTATTGCAAGGTGTTGGGTTACATCATTCAGTTGATGTTTTAGCATATATTGAATGAGTAAAGCGTCGACAAGCATATAATCTATTTTGTCAGACAAGAGGTCCTCAAGGTTTTTTTGATTACTGATCCCTGGAACAATTACAATTTCTTGCTTATTTTCAAAATCACCATAAGCGTAATCATGGATCACACCTATTTTTTTCCCCTCAAGCTCCTTAAAAGTAACTGCACTAACGTCGGATCCCTTTCTCCCAACCAAAACGAGCTGATTGTACAAATAAGGTTTGGAAAAGAAAAATTTTTCTTGGCGTTCAGGGCTGATCCATAAGCCTGGACTACCATCATACTTACCCGAATAAATCTGGTCAAGCACCTTGTTGAATTCTAAAATTTCCATGCTTGATTTAATTTGAATTCCTTCTAAGGCTTCTTGAACAAGATCCGATAAAATAGATTTTTCGCCTTCCGCATTTGTAAATGGAGGCCATACATCAGCCACAAGTTTTAATTCTTGTTGCTGGGCATAACTAAAAAAAGTTAAAAAACTAAAACAGTAAAGTATTGTCTTTTTCATGCTTTTATTTTTTTTGTAAAGCTAATAAGAAATTAATGGAATTTAAGAATTAACATCTTATTAATCCTCAAAACCTATATTATGTAGACTTTGGAAATTCAACACATTAAGTAATTGATGTTTAAAACAAATAGATTAGTTTAACGCTTAAGCCTTTTTAAATTCGCCTATGGCATGGTCACAGGCCCTTGCGGTAATAGCCATATAGGTAAGTGACGGATTCTGAGTAGCCGTAGAAGTCATGCAAGCCCCATCAGTTACATAAACATTTTTACAGCTATGTAATTGATTCCATTTATTCAGCAAGGAAGTCTTGGGGTTTTTTCCCATTCTTACTCCGCCCATTTCATGTATGTCCAAGCCAGGCGCTTGTTTAGTATCATATGAGAAAATGTTTTTAAAACCTGCCTTTTCAAACATTTCGGTAAATTGTTCATGGAAATCTTTGATCATCTTTTCGTCGTTATCATCATAGGATACATCTATTTTGAGCAATGGAATACCCCATTCATCTACTTTTGATGCATCAAGAGATACTGTATTACTTTCTTTAGGAATGGTTTCGCCCATCATATGAGCGCTAAATTGCCAAACCCCATATTTTGGATTTAAAAGCCCTTCTTTTAAAACCTCTCCAAAGCCAGCCCTATCTTGGTTAATCTTTCTACTCGCATTCATTGTTGCCGCATAGCCTCTTAGAAAATCGGTTTCTTGTTTTTTAACATTTCTAAACCTGGGCATATAGGCATTAGTGGGCTCTCTCCCTGTAGTGTGTTTATCAGTATAGCCATCATATTCAGCAAAAATAAGGGCACGATAATTGTGAAAAGCTACATATTTACCCAATAAACCGCTGTCGTTACCCAGACCATCCGGGAATCGTTCAGACTTTGAGTTTAAGAGAATTAAATTTGTGTTTAATGATCCTGCATTGACAAAAATGATGGGTGCATGATATTCTTTGGTCTCTTTGCTAACGGCATCGATCACCAAAACACCGCTTGCCTTTTCTTCTTTTTCATCGTAAATTATGGAATGAACAACCGAATTATGAATCATTGTGAGGTTTCCCGTTTTCGCTGCCCAAGGTAAAGTACTGGAGTTACTGCTAAAATAACCTCCAAAGGGACAGCCTCTTTGACACAAGTTTCTATATTGGCATTGAACACGCCCCTGTTGTGAAAAAACATCCCTAGTTTCAGTAATATGAGCACACCTTCCACTGATTACGTGTCGGTCGGAGTAATTCTCAGACATAGACTCTTTAAAGTGTTCTTCCAAACAATTAAGTCCCATGGCGGGTAAAAACTCTCCATCAGGTAAAACGTCAAGGCCATCTTTGTCACCTGCAATACCTACAAATTTTTCTACGTGGCTATACCATGGCGCAAGGTCCTTGTATCTTATGGGCCAGTCAACAGCAAATCCATCTCGGGCGGGTCCTTCAAAATCGTAATCACTCAGTCTTTGGGTTTGTCGGGCCCACAAAAGAGATCTTCCTCCGGTCTGATATCCTTTGATCCAGTCAAATGGTTTTTCCTGGACATAGGGGTGTTCCTTATCTTTTGACACAAAATGCTCTGAATCTTCTCTAAATATGTATGACCTGCTGGCAATTGGGTTTTCTTTTTTTACGTCTTCCGGAATCTCTCCCCGATGCTTAAATTCCCATGGGTTCATGTTTGTCGTTGGATAGTTTAAATTGTGTTTAACTTCCTGTCCTCTCTCAATAACAAGTGTTTTAAGTCCTTTTTCACAAAATTCCTTGGCAGCCCATCCACCGCTCATTCCCGAACCTATCACGATTACATCATAGGTATTTGCTTCTGTATTATCAATATTTAAATCAGGCATTTACATTGACTCTTTTATTGTTATCGATTGTTTCACATGTTCCATAAGTGCCTGGCACCAAGCTATAAGGCATAATTTCTGTCATGATATATTCTGACTGCATATAACCTAAAATTGCAAAATATTTGGTGATTTCAACAAACCTAATCAAGTCCTCGTTGAACTTCTCTGATGCTTTTTCTTTCGAGGCCTCAATTATTCCAAGGGCGTTTACTCGATCTTCCTCGACTAAAGAAATAAAGGCTTCTCCCCCTAGTTTTTTAATATCGCTGTCAAAATTTGTCAGGCCCTTAAGATAGGATTCCTGTTCTACATCTTTGAGGCAATCATCAACCATGATCCAGACAAAATCATGAACCAGAAGTTTTTCGGCGCCTGGAATTTCTCCATTAGGAAGGATGGTGGATACCAGTTCTTTCATTAAATTCTCCTGACTTGAGGTAATTTTAAGTTTGTTAAGTACTAAAGTTACTTTTTCC
>JAUXCI010000010.1 GCA_030618945.1 Flavobacteriaceae bacterium | reverse complement strand
TAAGGGCTTTTTTCAGAACTATAAAGAAATGGTCTCTTCTGTAGCAAAGGTAATTTTGGAAGTTAAACCTGAATTTCCATATCCATACGCCCTTGCCAGTAATTTATTTGAAATGACTAATAACCATATATATTTTGCAGATCACCTACCCAGATTAACTGAGATTAAAAATAAATCATCCCAAAATGATGATGTTGAAAAAATGCTCATGTTCTTTATTAGTAAATTGTTGCAATAGAGTTCTTTGTTCATTTTTTTTCTTCTCCAAAAAAAAGGCGTCACTGCACAAGGCAATTACTCATCCCTTTGCTATTGATTTAAATATTCGTGATGTGTTTCGCAGTTGCTTCAAAAGGGTGGTCTTCAAATGCAATTTTTGTTGATCTCCCATGGATGGATCAAATGGGTTATACCGCAGTGCTTACGGCTATAGTGATCGTTGTTATCAGCATTTTACAAAATAAAGGAGCAGATGATCAAAAAGCTATCCCCATATCTAAGGCTTTGTTTAAAACAAGTCCAGGCTTTCATATTGCATCCTTTGCAATCATGATTATTTTGGTAGCCCTGTATTCCTTATTGTGGAATTAGTGTGGATATAATTAATAAAATAGTTTGTAACTGATAAGGGGTAAAAAACAAAACTATTCTGTTGAATGCAATGCTATTCTGTTGCCTTCAGGGTCCATAAACAGTGCCATATATCCAATATCTTCTGATATCATGGTCTTTTCCTGTAACAACACTCCACCTGCCTCTTCAACCTTACTTAATTCATAATCAATGCCAGGAGAAGAGAAATAAACTAAGGTTCCATCAGCGGATGGTTTATAAAAAGATGGATTTTTAACCAATGACCCACTGGCACCCTTTGCCTCAGGATCTTTTGTCATCGGAAACCATCCCATTTGCGTATCTCCAAACTTTTCTATTTTGATGGATATTCCAAAAACCGTTTCATAAAATATTTTAGCCCTGTCCATATCTATAACAGGAATTTCAAACCAACTTACCATATTTGTCTTCATAAGTCCATAAATTGAAAATAATTATTCTTTACTGACCCTACCGTAAAGGCCTTGAATTGATACATGTGATTTTCGATTGTTTATTTCTTACTATCTCTTACGCATTTTAAACTTCAAATCAATCTGGTCCTTCTTAAGGTAATTCATAATAAAGTCCTTCATAAGTGGACTAAAGATATAAAAAAATGAACAAAATATAACAACCTGCATCAGGTTCTAGGTTATGAACAAAAGCTTACATTTATCTTAACAAAAAATATGAGAGATGCCACAATTTCAAAGAAACGACATATAAATAGTCAAACAAGGCACAAAACAAGCTCTGATTTGCTTTAAAACAGGGTTTGTAAAAGCCGTTTGATGCAAGCCAATAACAATCAATAAACATAAACAAATGAGCGTTAAGAAATTTAAAATAATCACGATGTTATTACTCCTGTTAATTAGCTCAATAGGATATTCACAACAAACCTATAAGGATATTTTAGAAACAAAGTATGTCCCCGTCAACAGAGAAGTCTACGATATTATTGTAGCTAAGGATAAGGAATATTTTGATGCTTATAACGCTTGTGATATGAAAAAACAAAGGTCATTATATTTGGAAGACCTAGAGTTTTTTCACGACAAAGGAGGCTTATCTACTTCAAAACAAGAAGTCTTAAGCTCAATTGAAAAAAATATTTGTGGAAAAGTTACTAGAACTTTAGTTGAAGGGAGTATTGAAGTATATCCAATAAAAGATTATGGCGCTATAGAAATTGGGTATCACAAATTTTATAACAATCAAGAACCTAATGCAAAATCAAAACCAAGTAAATTTATTATGGTTTGGAAATATGAGGGTGAAAAATGGTTTATTTCAAAAGTGATTAGTCTGCATTAATCATACTTTGGAAAGCGATAATTCATTGTGATTTTTAGCTTAACCAATATTAATTTTACAAAGTCAATGAATCTCCAATGGGCAGTAATACCAATTCCTTACCTGCTTTAGTAAATGTATTTTTAGCCTTTTCATGGTCTATCATAATATAACCAAAAGTATCATAATGATAGCCTAATACCTTGTTGCATTCTACAAAATCAGCGGCTATTACCGCGCTGTCCATACCCATGGTAAAATTATCGCCTATAGGCAAAATAGCCAAATCGATCTGACATTGCATAGGAATAAGTTTCATATCCATAGTCAAAGCGGTATCACCAGCAATATAGATATTTCCTTCCTCTGTTTCAAGAAGAAATCCTCCGGGTTGTCCCCCATAACTACCATCAGGAAAGGAACTTGTATGAATAGCATTGGTATAAGTTACCCGGCCAAAATCAAATTTCCATGACCCCCCATGATTCATCGGGTGTCCTTCAATACCCTGGGCTCCATAATGATTCACAATCTCGAAATTTGAAATTATTTTCGCTCCGGTATTCGCAGCAATGGCCTCCACGTCAACGATGTGGTCTTGATGTGCATGGGTAAGCAGTATATAATCCGCCTTTAAACTGTTGATATCAATATCTTTTGCTAATTCATTTGGGCTGATAAAAGGATCGACGATAAGATGACTGCCTTGAACTTCTATGGAAAGAGCAGCATGCCCGAGATAGGTAATTTTCATGATGAATTATTTTAACATTAAAATTAAAGAATTAAAACATAAAAACCTTGTCTCTATAAAAAATATAACCGTGAACCATAAAAATGATCCACGGTTAAAAGTGTATAAGAATAATCTAAAAATTATAATTGATGTAAATCGTAAAATTTCTACCTGGTTCGTAAATTCTCCCCGCATTAGTGTTCGAATTTTTATAGGAAAAATTTAAATGCTCATAATATGCCGTATCAAACATATTAAGAATGGCTGCGCCAATGGAAAAATCAGGAAAAGGCTTGAATCCACCACTCAAATCAAAAGTTGCAAATCCTGGACTTACTGTTTCTCCAAATGATTCTGCAATTCGATCCTGTTCTGCTACAAGTCTTGATTTGAAATTTATCCAATACCTTTCCTTGTCAAAATTCAAACTTAAATGACTTGTTAATGGAACAATTTGAGGTAAAGGTTCATCCAAATCAATGTTTTGGCCATAGGTATATGAGATGTCAGAAAGAAAAGTTAAAGCCTCTGTAAAACTGTAATTGAAATAAAATTCAAAACCTGTTTGCATGGCTTGATCTATGTTGATAAAACGTTTTGCATATATGGGCTCTTGGGTTGGCATGTATTTTCTAGGCAAATCCTCATCAACAATTGCAGTAATATAATCATCTAAAAATGAATAAAATACAGAAGCGCCTAGTTCAGCCTTGTCAAATCTTTGACCAACTGAAACTTCGATTTGATGATTCACTTCAGGAGATAAATACGGGTTACCAACATATTCGTATGGATCAGAATTAATATTGAAATGGTTGATATAGCGCTCAGTAATTGAAGCCGTTCTGACCCCTCTACCCAGGGAAACCTGTAATTGAGTTTTGTTAACATTATACAGATAAGAAAGATTTCCGCTTAAATTTACTTCTGACTGATCCTCAATTTCTCCTCCGTATAGATCCAAAAAATCCTGTTCAGGATCGTTTATGGCTGTACTTATAAAATCAGTTCTCAAACCAGCAGTTAAAAAAGACCTGTCAGTTACTTTAAATTTACCTTCTGCAAAGATTCCTATATCATTGAGCTCCGAATCTTGCCAAATTTTATCAACTTTCACCACTGGTTCAGGTAATACATTTCCATTCATCATTTTAATCGTACGAATACGATCCCCTTCTCTGGAAATAATATTGGCATCTAGTCCAACAAAAATATTGGTTTTTTCAGATGGTGTAATGGTCATTTCAGTTTTCCCTCCCCATGTGGTTACGAAAACGTTAGATTCGGCACCTGTCATCATATAACTGGGTCGGCCTTCATTAGTCATCAGGTGATCTACATTTGAATAAAAACCTTTGAATATAATACTACTGATCTTTCCTGATACATCTTGTATTTTATAATCTACACCTATAAGATAACTATCATCATAAGGTGAATCCATGGGTAAACCTGCGTGCTTTATATCCCTGGCAAAAGATTGCCTCCAGGTAAAACGCATCCTTTGATTTTCAGTTGGATTAACCCCTAATTTAACAGAATAATCTGTTGAAGTAAAGGAAGAAGGAACTTCGTCTCCATTACCGTCAGTATAATCACCGTAATTTCGATATGAGCCATTCAATTCCAAATCAACTTTTTCCTTCCTGTAGATCAAAGCACCACGCCCGGTAAAATTATTGCCATTGGTCTCATAACCCGTTTCTAAATTACCGCTAATACCAAGCTTTTTATGAGTAACACTCTTTGTGACCAAATTTATAATACCTCCAAAATTTTGACCAAACCTTACGGTGAAAGGGCCCTTGACTACCTCAATCCTATCAATTTCCTCAGGTATTACATGAGTCGTTATCGGGTCCATTCTATTTGGGCAGGCATTAAGTATTTTCATACCCCCATCATATTGAACGTTTAGCTGTTCATATTTAAAAGCTCTAAAAACAGGTTCAGATGCGTAGGCTCCTCTTTTTTGGATTCCAAACCCTGGAATATCCTTAAAAAGATCACTAACATTTCTGGGTTGAGATGCAGCTTTAATATCGTCATATACTATGCTTGATTGCGCAAGATCACGAAAAGGGTCGGCCTTGACAATGATATTATTCAGGGCAAAAGTTTGCTCTTCCAAAATTATTCTGATATCTGTCTCAAGAATCACTGATTTAGTTTTGTATATCATATGCGTCAAGGTGGCAGAGGAACCACCAACAGCAAGAATTATAAAATTACCATTATAGTCCGTTTCCGTAAAAGCATTAGAATCATCCAATTTGACAACTATATTTTCCAGTGGTTTACCAAAATCATTTACAACCTTACCATGGATCTCAATTTGTTGAGCAAAGGTTACGGCCCCATTTAGGAGCATAACCAACAACATAAAAAATATTCTTTTCATTTTAATTTGAATTGTTTAAATAATTAAATAACAGCGCAATTGGAGAATTACACCCAAGTATAGCCTTGAGAAGGCTATTCAACAGAAATATTTAAAACCTGAGTTCGAATTAAAATCTTAAACACAGAAAATCAGTAGTGCATTAGTTTTGAATTAAAAAAACATGATTAATAACAGGTTTTTTTGAGTCAAAAATGTAGTGTTAATGGTTTTCCTTGAAAAGGCTTTGCTAAAGCTGCGCCAAAATTTTAAATCAAACACAGGTTTAAACAATAGGGGGTCTTAATATAGTATCAGAAAAAATCCTTTCTTCCAAGTTATCTGAAAAGAGGGGTCTCGATAAGGGTTTTGAATGAGATACAAGTGCATCTGTTAAAATCTCTTCGTTTAATGGGATGAATTGTTTGTAATCAATTTGAGGAGGCAAAGGCGTCTGATCCTTATGGTCAAGTTTCAGTTGTTTCTCTACCTGATCCACCAAATAACATTTACCATTACAGGTCAATATCGGTTTGTCTCGATTTTCGCAAAGCTCATTCACGATAAAGTTGTAGTTGATTAAATACTCCAAAACCGGTACAGAAGGTATCACTAATACCAGCAAGTAAAGGTTGAGCAGTAAATGTGTAATGATGAGCTTTTTCATAATTTAGGCAAAAGTAGACAAATTTGTCTTTTATTCAAATGACAATTATCATGTCACAAAACTAATCCAATTCCAAATAGAATTGCAAATAAAAAAGTACTTAATGCCAACTTTTTTAATTCCGGATCCAGAACTTTAGGATCTTTATTATTGTAAACGGTCATCAAATGTCTAACAATTGGTACAAACGCAAGTATAAAAAGAAATTGGTATACCGATCTATAATTGATTACTGTATAAAGCAAGGCGAATAAAAAGGAACCAGCCAGCAGATAAAAATGATAATATCTGGCAAATTCATTACCTATTTTTACAACTATAGTGTTCTTTCCAGATTTTTTATCAGATTCCTGATCCCGCATATTATTTAAATTGAGAACCCCTACACTTAACATCCCTACAGAAAATGCCGGTAAAAAAATACTCAGATCCAGATTTTTTGCATAAAGAAAGTAAGTCCCACAGACGCTCACCAACCCGAAGAAAAGAAAAACAAAAATATCGCCATACCCTGAATAGCCATAGGCATTATCTCCTACCGTATACTTTATGGCTGCGATGATACAACTTATTCCCAACAGTATAAATATTATTGTATACATCATATAATCAGTTCCAAAGGAAGCAAAGATCAACCCAAAAGCAATCACGATGGTAATAATACCTGAGATCAATATTGCTGTTCGCATGGCTTTAGGACCAATGACACCGCTTTGTAAGGCTCTTTTGGGCCCTACCCTATCTTCATTGTCAGTTCCCTTGACACCATCGCCATAATCATTGGCGAAATTTGAAATAACCTGAAAACCTATTGTGGTGCAAATTGCCAGGACACAGATCAAAAGATCAAAGACTCCTTTCGAGGCAGCTATAAATGAGCCCACAATAATGCCTGACATTGACAAGGGCAAGGTACGCAAACGTGCAGCCTTTATCCAAACTGTTGCTTTTGACAAAATAATTGTTTTGAAGATTAATTTGTAGTTCCTCTAATCCACTTCTCCCCGCTTAATTGGAGTGCTTCGTTGATATCTACAGCCATTCCATAAGATTTGGCAACGACGAAACAATCCTTGAATCCAACGCGTTTTAAATCATCTCTCAGCATAACTGCTTCTTTATAGGTCATGAATTTCCCTATCGAAAATTTATTAAAACCATTTTCTTCAAATTCTTCCATTTGAGTAATGTCCTTTGAGATCAAATTTGACTTAAAGTTTGCATAGGCACCAATCTGAATACTGTAAACAATACTCAAATCCATCAAAGAACTCTTTACCGAATCCGCCACAACAACCTGACGAGCCTTTCTTTCAATTTTATGCAAGGAATCAGTATCAATCAGGCTAAGATTATTTTTGATAAGATATTCCTGTTTATACTGCCTTGACTTCGGTAAAAAAGACCATAAAAAAAGGACGAGCAATATCAAGGCAAAAACACCCAAACCAATCCGGTGTTTTTTAAGGAGGGAGTTGTTTTCCTCTTCGTCTTTTAAAGCCGTTGACAAAGTTTTGATAGTGCCATTGGCCTTATCAATTTCTTCATAAATATTTACTAAATTCTTATCTCTCACAAATGGCATATTCTATACTTACTAATTTAAAGATCCTGAGCATCGGCGATCAATTCTGCTATATCCACAACACTAATGCTAGTTTCTTTTTCTTTATTTTTTATTCCGTCGGTTATCATGGTATTGCAAAATGGACAACCTGTTGCTATAATTTCGGGCTTGGTCTCAAGAGCGTCTTCCGTTCTTTCTATAAATATTTCTTTGTCTCCTTTTTCAGCCTCCTTGAACATTTGCGCCCCTCCTGCTCCACAACACAAACCATTTGATTTACATCGCTTCATCTCTACGAGTTCCACCTCCAGTTTTTCTATCAATTCTCTTGGTGCCTCGTAAATATCATTGGCTCTCCCTAAATAACAAGGGTCATGGTATGTAATTCGCTTACCAGCAAATTTGCCACCCTCAATACTGATTTTCCCTTCATCAAACAGGCTTTTCAAAAATTCCGTATGATGCATCACCTCATATGAACCGCCTAATTCAGGATATTCATTCTTTAAAGTGTTAAAGCAATGCGGACAAGTGGTAACAATTTTTTTTACCTCATATGCATTTAACACTTCTATATTAGAAACGGCTTGCATCTGAAACAAAAACTCATTTCCAGCTCTTTTAGCCGGGTCACCAGTACAACTTTCTTCGGCACCTAAAACAGCAAAATCAACTTTCGCCTGTATCAGGATTTTTGCAAATGCTTTAGTAATCTTTTTTGCTCTGTCATCAAAACTACCTGCACAACCAACCCAAAATAAAACATCAGGACTTTTACCTTCTGCTTGTTTTTCAGCCATTGTTGGTATTACCATACTAAATTAATTTAAATATTTAATAAAATATACTTTTCGTAATTAAATTTATCTTAAAGGCTCGCTATTCATCTTTCCAATTTAATCTATCCATTTGGTTATATTGCCATGGAGCGCCATTGTCTTCAATATTAGTCATCATTGAATTCAATTCCTGGGGTGCAGAAGATTTCTCCATCACCAGATATCTTCTAAGATCAACAATAATTGATAATGGATCTATACTCACCGGGCATTCCGTAACACAGGCATTACAACTTGTGCAGGCCCATATCTCTTCCTCAGTAATATAAGAGAACAAGGATTTACCGTCACCTTCGGTTCTAAAAACAGCCTCATCTTTCTCATCTATAAATTTTCCAACCTCTTCCATTCTATCCCGAGTATTCATCATAATCGCTCTTGGCGACAAGGCCTTACCCGTTTGATTTGCGGGACAAACTGAAGTACACCTACCACATTCTGTGCAGGTATAGGCATTCATCAATTGCACCCAGTTTAAATCGGTAATATCGCTGGCTCCGAATTTCACAACAGCTGCTTCATCCTCTTCAGGTGAAGCGTAAGGATCAGCTTCCGGGTCCATCATGAGCTTTACTTCCTTGGTTACTGCAGCTAAATTATTGATTCGTCCTTCGGGTTCCAGGTTGCCATAAAAGGTGTTTGGAAAAGCTAATAAAATGTGTAAATGCTTAGAATAGTAAAGGTAATTGAGAAAAATCAACACCCCGATGATGTGTAACCACCAGGCTCCTCTCTCAATATAAAATAAAATAAGTTCGTCTTGAGGCAATATCCCTCCAAGAAACTGGCTTACCGGGAAGTTTCCCGCATGAACATAATGGATGGCTCCCATTTCCTGCAAGGCGTAATCAGCACCATTCATTAGTAGGAAAAGTCCCATTAAAACCATCTCGAAGTATAAGATGTTGAGCGCATCATTTTTAGGCCAACTCCTCATTTCCGCGTTCCAAAAACGAGGAATTTTCAAAACCATTCGGCGAATCCAAAAAATAATGACCGATACAAAAACCAAAAAAGCAAGAATTTCAAAAGACCCGATCAAAAAATCATATAAACCACCGGCAAATGAAAAAACACGATGCGTTCCCAGTAAACCATCAATGACGATTTCCAGCATCTCAATATTGATAATTACAAACCCGACATATACTATAATATGTAACAAGCCTGCTACTGGACGACTAACCATTTTACTTTGCCCAAGAGCAATCTTAATCATTCGACTCCAACGTTCGGGTTTATTGTCATTTCTATCTAGATCGATCCCTAAATTAATGTTTCGTTTCAGTTTTTTTAAATTTCTGATAAAAAAACCAATACTAATAACAAGTAATAAAGCAAAGACAATACTAGGCAAACCAGGCATCATAAAGAATAGCTAAAAGTTAGTCAAACCGCAAAGTATTCAACCTTACAATTCAATAATAAAAGTAAATATTCTCAAAAAGAGTAGAAGACAATTTTATAATAAGTTATTAACTACTATTCCTTAGGTTCTTCATAAGGTTTTTCCTTCTTTCCAAATACCGAAACATGCACAAAACGCTTAGGATGTAGCTTAACTTCAAGTAGTAATTCTTCAAGTTCTTTGGACGCATTCGCAAGGTTATCATATAATTCTTCGTCCTGCATTAATTTACCCAGGGTACCGTTACCGGTTTTAACACTATCGAGTATCACGTTAAAACTCTCAAGAGTATGTTGAAATTCAGCAATTGATACGCCAATGTTTGCTGCTTTTATTGAATCTGAGACCTCAGCAAAATTTAACATCGCTCTATTAGCACTACTCATTATGCTGTCCAGTTTACCATTCTCCTTAGATAATGATTCAATATAGGCCGCTGTCGTATTTAACCTTTTTAGAATACTATTGAAACTTTTAAGGGATTCACTTATGTTTTTTTGATTCTCATCATTCATCACCTCATTTATGTTCTGCATCACCGAATCTGTATTAACAACAAAACTTTCTACCTTAGTCTGCAAAGGAGCAATCTGTTCGTTGATCATACCAAATATTCCTGAATCAATCTCTCCTTTAAGAGTGTCACCACTAACCGCAATGGCATCATCATCCATGGCTATATTGATCTTTAAGGACTTTCCGCTGATAAAATCGGGAGCATAGATTTGAGCAACACTATTAATTGAAAACTGTATATCATTATTCAAAATCAAATGCGCCACTAGTATCCCTCTTTTGGAAGGATGGAAAGTAATCTGAGAAACTGAACCTACCTTGAGACCATTAATGGTAATAGGGCTTTTAGCTGCTAAACCTTGAACATTCTCATACTCGGCGTAAAAAGTTCTTTTATTCTCATATAAGTTTTGATTTTTTAAAAAATTATAACCCCAATATGATAAGGCGATAATAACCAAAACAATAACTCCGGTTTTAATTTCTCTTGAGACGTTCAAAATATCTTTTTAGTTAAACAATATTACTAATTATTTCTTGGCAAATAAGCATCTAATATTAATATTATGGCTTGAAACAATAAACATATTCCAACAAACGACAAAGTCATCGAAATATTTCAAGAATTTCTATTTTACTATTTCCGAGACCGTAGTTCTTTTACCATGCTTAAAGGCGATTACAAAAGCTGATTTAAATCCTGCTTTCCTGGCCTTCTTTTGATCTTCAAGTATTTCATCATAATCTGAAGACTTACCATAGTAATATTTGTAATATCCTCCAATCAAGTCTCTTTCAACTCCTTTAAGGCCTTTAAAATTATATGATTTTAAATCCAGTTTTTTTTTGCCAGAAGAAATCTGTACTTTAAAATCTACACCTGTATAAACGCGTGTCTCCACTGGAAGAACTTCTACTGGCGTCTCCTCAACAACTAGATTTTCGTCAAGGCTCTTTTTATAGCTCTTTATTGCTTCGAAAATTGCGCCAGCTATTTTATCTTGTCCGCTTTTTGAACTTAAAAAAGCACCTTCATTAACATTCGTAATAAACCCTGTTTCTATCAATACGCTTGGCATATAAGTTTGGTGTAATACCACGAAACCGGCTTGTTTAACCCCTCTGTCTCCTCTTTTTAGATCGTCTCTAAAATTGTTCTGTATATTGCTTGCCAAAAACAAACTCTGGTCCAAAAAATCCTCTTGCATAAGCGTCATCCCAATAACCGCCTCTGGAGAATTAGGATCGAAACCTTCATATTTTTCCTGGTAATCGTCTTCAAGAAAGATTACAGAGTTTTCGTGTTTCGCCACCTCAAAATTTTGTTTGTTGGCATGCAGTCCTAAAACATAGGTCTCTGTACCATCCACCTGAGTATGAAAAGCATTACAGTGAATTGATACGAACAAATCAGCGTCGGCATCATTAGCTATTCTTCCACGTTCTTTCAAGTCGACAAAAACATCCTTATCTCTGGTATAGACAACATCAAGGTCATCAATCGTTTTAAGTTTTTCACCTAACTTCAACACAATACTCAAGGCTATATCTTTTTCACTATAATTTTTGGCAGGCCTTCCCGGATCCTTTCCTCCATGACCTGCATCAAGGACTACGGTAAAATCCTCCTGACCATAAACAGTCATCTGCGACAGGAACAGCGTTAATGAACACATTATCAGTGTCAGATATGAAATATAATTCCTCTTGTTTTCTAAAATAATCATAGTTTTTGCCCTTCTAGTTTTTCATTTAATAATTTATACCACTGAAAAAATATATGTAAGTTTGTAACTCAAAAAAAATCTGGTTTTTTTTACAAAAATACTATTTATAGCATTGTATACAAATTTAAGATACTTACTTTTTCTTTCCTTATTTTTTTGTTTTGTAAATCAAGCGGCCTTTGGTCAAAAAAAACAAAATAAAGATAGCGATGTAAACGATATAAATAGAACCGATAGTCTAAGAATTTTACCTACCACAAACCTTGACCCTATTGTCCTTGACACTGTTGAGACGGACACTATTAAGGTTACTCCTGAATATTTGGAAGATAATATTGTTCATAGATCAAAAGATTATATGTCAAATGACTTTATCAACCAAAAAGCAACTTTGTATGATGAAGCAGAGTTATATTTTCAGGATATTGTTTTAAAGGCGGGTATGATTATAATAGATTATAAGAATAGCCTGGCCACAGCAACAGGAATCTACGACACTGCCGGAGTTTATATCCAACGACCTCATTTTAAGCAAGGTCCACAAGAATCAACCCAGGATTCCCTGATCTATAATTTTAAAAATGAAAAGGCCATTATTTATAATTCTAGGACTGAACAGCAAGGGATGATCATAACCGGTGATTTTACCAAGAAAGAGAATGACAGTACTTTTTATATTAACAGGGCGCGTTTTACCACTTCTTTAAAAGAAAACCCGGATTACTATGTTCAGACCAATAATATCAAGATTGTACCCGATAGTAAAATTGTGGGCGGAATGAGCAATCTGGTCATTGCCGATGTTCCTACTCCCTTGGTTCTACCTTTTTTCTATTCTCCATTGACAAGTGGAACAGCTTCGGGTTTTATAATTCCAGTTTGGGGACAAAACGTTAATCAGGGTTATTTTTTACAAAATGGTGGATATTATTTTGCCCTTAGCGACTATGTGGATCTTGCCATATTGGGCGATATTTACACAAACGGTAGCTGGGGTTTGAGGATGGAATCCAATTATGCGCTTAGGTATAAATTTACCGGTAATTTCAGTTTCAGGTATGAGAACCTTATCAATAGTCAAAAAGGTTTTCCTGACTACAGTAAATCAACAAATTTCTTTATACGATGGACCCATAGTCAGTCGTCACAATCAAGTCCAAATTCAAGATTTTCGGCATCTGTTAATTTTGGTAGCAGCAGCTTCTTTACTGAATCCATCAACGAATCGAGTTCACCATTTTATTTGACCAACACATTTTCGTCATCAGTATCCTACTATAAGAAATTTGTTGGTACCCCATTCAATATGAATGCTTCCATGACACATACCCAAAACACAAATACGGAGGCCATTGACATGAATTTACCATCCTTGGTATTAAATATGGACAGGGTTTATCCGTTTGCGCCAAAAGTAGGTTCTAAAAAGAATCCTTTGCAAAATATTGGGCTTACCTATAGTATGAATGCCCAAAACAGAATATCGACCACTGATGATGATTTTGGTACAGGTAGAATGTTCGATGACTCCAAGTCAGGAATAAAACATGATGTATCAATGAGTACCAACGCCAAAGCACTAAAATATGTGAGTATCGCACCAACTGTAGTTTATAGGGATGTTTGGTACTTTAAAACCATCGATAAATACTGGGATGATGACATAAATGAAGTTGTTACTGATACCATCGATGGCTTTGATTCCTATAGAGAATATTCAGCTGGTTTATCTGCCAGCACCACGATATACGGTAGTGTAGAATTTAAAGGAGGAGGGAAAATACAAGCGCTTAGACACGTTATGCGGCCTTCGCTATCTTACAGCTATCGCCCTGATTTTAGTCAATATTATGATGAATACCAGGCCAGTATCGACCCTGATGATATTAGAGATTACACAAGGTTCCAAGGTGGTATATACGGAACCCCATCACAAGGATTATCAAGCAGCATTGGTATGTCTTTAAATAATACTCTGGAAGCCAAGGTTGCCGAAAAAGATGGTGAACCTGATGATAAACCCCGAAAGATTAAGATTCTTAACAACCTTAATTTTTCTACCAGTTACAATATGGCTGCTGATTCTTTGAATTGGAGCCCTTTAAGAATGACTGCCGGAACCCAAATGTTGAAAAACAAATTAAACGTAAATTTAAATGCCTCCATGGATCCATACGCGCTCAATGCTAATGGAACCAGGATCAATAAATTCAATATTGATAATGGAGGAAGTTTGTTAAGGTTGACCAATGCAAATTTTACCGCCAATTACTCCATTTCAAGTAAAGATTTAGGAAAAGACAAAAAGGATTCCGGAAGTTCCGGGTCGGGTGACTCAGGAGCTGGCAGCGCAGATAATATGTTTGGTGAAAGTCTTATGCAAAGAAATAAGGAATTGAATTCAAATAAAGATGACAAAGAAGTAAAAAAGACCAAGCTTTATAAAACAGTGATGCCTTGGGATCTAAAAGTAAGATATTCACTCACTTACAACAATTCTCGATCTCAAAGCGAAATTACGGCGAATTCAGTTCAAATTTCTGGTGACCTTGAATTCTCTCCTAAATGGAGGGTTGGTGTTTCCTCTGGTTATGATTTTAGAGACAATGGAATCACCTATACTCAATTGCGTTTTGAAAGAGATCTCGATAGCTGGAGGTTTAGTTTTAACTGGGTTCCTTTTGGTGACAGAGCTACTTATTATTTCTTTATTGGAATCAAATCAGGGCCGCTTACCGACTTGAAATACGATCAAAGAAAAACACCTGACAAGAGGTTGTTTTAGCAATGACACATTGATTAATGATGTAATGAATGAAAATAATTTGGAACTGAGGTGATCGGAGGTGAGGTGATCGGAAATGAGGTGATGAGAAAAACAACGCTACAATGATGCAATGATATAAAGCTGAAAAGAATGAATGCATGAATGAGTGAATTATTTGACTTTAAACTTTTAACTTTACAAACAGTCTCAAAACCCCTGCCTGCGGCAGGCAGGCAAAACCCTTATTTATGAAAAAAATAATCGAAACTTCAAAAGCTCCTGCTCCCATAGGTCCATATAGTCAGGCTGTATTGTTTGATGACACTTTGTATACTTCAGGCCAGATTTCAATTAATCCTGAAACGGGAAAACTTGTTTTAGACAACATAACCATGGAAACTGAGCAGGTCATGAACAATTTAAAAGCGGTTTTAGAAGCAGCTCAAATGAATTTTGACAATGTATTGAAGGCTACCATTTATATTAAGGACATGGATGACTTTCAAGTTATAAACAGCGTATATGGCTCATATTTTGACGAAGAAAACGCCCCGGCCAGGGAGACTGTTCAAGTGGTGCGATTACCCAAAGATGTAAACGTTGAGATTTCTTTTTTAGCAAGAAAATAGAATTCCTGGAAGTATTGAAATTTATACTTTGCTCGCGTGAGATTCTGCTAAGGTTATAATAGGATGTCGCACTATTTTTCCGAGTTTTAGGTTGTATTCAGAGAGTACCGCTACTATCTCATCATGGAGAAAATGAGCAATAGATCCAACGAAATAAATTGGAGCATTTTTACTTTCTTCAAATTGTAAAATTTGATTCTCTACAAAGAACCTTAAGCCGTCCTTTAAAATAGTTTGGGCATATTCACTCGCCTTGTTTTCAATCAAAAACCTTCCTACTGAAGCCAAATAAGTATTTGGATTTCCAAATTTATAAAGATTGTCTTTAATAAATTGAGGACTGAGATCAAATTCAGATTCGAATTTCTTCGCTAATTCAGTTGGCATTGTTCCGTAAGAATAATCCTTAATGATCTGTTTCCCATAAAAATTACCACTGGCAGAATCCATCAAAATATACCCCAGAGAAACAATTTTTTGATGGGTTTCCTTACCGTCAAAATAACTGCAATTTGATCCTGTACCTAAGATACATACTATCCCAGGTGTAGTTGTTTGAAGAGACTTCACCGCAGCTATCGTGTCTTCATAAATTTCAATTTTAGCGTTGACAAATATCTCTTTAAATATACTTCTCAATAAATCCACAGCGTTTGGAGTTCCGCAACCAGCACCATAAAAATATATTTCTTTAACCCCATCTTTCACCTCCATTAATTCTTTTTTTAAAGTAATCCTTTCGATAAGAATTTCTTTTGCAAAAACGGCTGGGTTTAAACCCTGTGTGTCAATCTTAAAATGAGTTTCACCTTTATCGTTTATCGCTATCCAATTCGTTTTTGTTGAACCACTATCTGCAACTAATATCATACCTTAAAAAATTTAAACGCGTAAAAATAACAAAATGAAATCCAATAAAAACTGATAATTGTTAGAAAAATCAAATTAATACTAAAATTTTAAATATACATCAATCTAGAAAATCTCAATCAAAAAATGAGCGCAATGCAAGCTCATAACTCAGCAATCCAAAACCTGTAATAATCCCTCTCACGTTAGGAGCTATATAAGATTTGTGTCTATAACTTTCTCTTTCATAAACATTGGAAATATGTACTTCAACAACTGGAGTTTCAACACCCTTAACGGCATCGGCAATACCGACGGAAGTATGCGTATAGGCAGCAGCATTCAAAATAATACCATCAAAGCTAAACCCCGTTTCGTGAATCTTATCAATAATCTCCCCTTCTATATTAGATTGAAAATATGTTAAATCTACCTGTGGAAAGTTTCTTTCGAGCTTCTTAAAATAGGCATCAAATGTTTCGTTCCCATATACAGAGGGTTCTCTTTTTCCCAATAAATTTAAATTAGGGCCATTGATGATTATAACTTTCATTAAATATGGAATTTAGTTCATTAAATCAGGTGTATCATAAAACCTGTTTTATCTGATTCAAATATTAATTCGTTCTTCTTGCCAAAAATAACATAATTTTACAAATGTCATTACATCAATACATCATTATATCAATACATCATTATTTCATTGATTCATTATTTCATTGATTCATTATTTCATTGATTCATTATTTCATTAATAGATGACCTGGAAGGAAGCATTAACTGATTATCAGTATTTTTTAAAAATTGAAAGAGGTCTTTCATCAAACTCCATTTCGGCCTATTCACAGGACATTAATAAATTGATACACTTTTTAGCTGACCACGAAATTGTTATCAGCCCCTTGCAAATAGACGGTAATATCATTGAACGTTTTGTTTATTCCAGCGCTAAGGTGATGGCTCCCAGATCACAGGCTCGAATGATATCAGGAATAAGAAATTTTTTTGACTACCTTATTTTTGAAGATTTACGCAAAGAAAACCCTACTGATCTGCTAGAGTCACCAAAAATTGGAAGAAAACTTCCAGATACACTTTCTGAAACAGAAATCAACGAAATTATCTCAGGTATTGATCTTAGTAAACCTGAAGGAGAAAGGAATCGGGCCATGCTTGAAACCTTGTATAGCTGCGGATTAAGGGTCAGTGAAATGATTGAATTAAGGATTTCGGACCTTTTTTTTGAAGAAGGTTTTATCAAAGTAATCGGCAAAGGAAACAAACAACGCTTTGTGCCCATTAATGCTTATATGATCAAATTGATCGAGACTTATAAAAATCTTATTAGATCCGGGATCAAGGCTCAAAAAGGATTTGAAGATACTTTATTCTTAAATAGAAGAGGCAAACAACTGAGTCGAAATATGGTGTTTATGATTCTCAAAGAGCTCACCCAAAAGGCCGGGATTTCAAAAACGGTTAGCCCCCATACTTTTAGGCATTCATTTGCCACCCACCTGCTTGAAAACGGTGCAGACCTCAGGGCCATACAACAAATGCTTGGACATGAAAGCATTACCACAACTGAAATTTATATGCATTTGGATAAAAGTCACCTTAAGCATGTTGTCGAGAAATTTCACCCGAGGAAATAATGATTGTTCACTCGTACATACTCTTTCTTAGTTCCTTCAGCGAATCATTTTCAAGATATTCGTCAAAACTCATATACCTGTCAATAACTCCTTTTGGCGTTATTTCAATGATTCTGTTCGCCACAGTTTGGGCGAACTCATGATCATGAGTAGAAAATATTACGGTCCCTTTAAAATTTTTCAAGGCATTGTTAAAAGCTTGTATCGATTCCAAATCCAAATGGTTAGTCGGTTCGTCGATTAGTAAAACATTGGCCCTCTTCATCATCATTCTTGACAACATACACCTTACTTTTTCACCTCCAGAAAGCACATTACTTTTTTTAAGCGCTTCTTCACCGCTAAAAATCATTTTACCAAGGAAACCTCTTATTTGTACTTCTTCTCTTTCTTCTTCGGTTTTAGCGTATTGCCTCAACCAGTCAACCAAACTTAGATTATTTTTAAAAAAATCTGCATTTTCCAATGGCAAATAACCTTGAGTGGTTGTTACCCCCCATTTAAAATCTCCGGTATCAGGCTTAGCTTCATCTGTAATAATTTCATAAAAAGCCGTAGCTGCACGCGAAGCCTTAGAAAGCAAAACTACTTTATCGCCTTTTCTAAGATTAATATCAATTTTATCAAAAATTAATTCACCATCAATTGTCTTTGATAAATTCTCTACGTGTAGAATTTGGTCTCCAGCTACCCTATCCTGGTCAAATATGATCGCCGGATACCTTCTACTTGAAGGTTTAATATCAGCAATATTTAACTTACTTATCATTTTCTTTCTACTTGTGGCTTGTTTAGATTTTGCCACGTTTGCAGAAAATCTGCGAATAAATTCTTCTAATTCCTTTTTCTTTTCTTCAGCCTTCTTATTCTGCTGTGCTCTTTGTCGGGCTGCCAACTGACTTGATTCATACCAAAAGGTGTAGTTACCAGAGTATTGATTCATCTTTCCAAAATCAATATCAGATATATGTGTACACACAGCATCTAAAAAGTGACGGTCATGTGATACCACGATCACTGTATTATTAAAATTCGCTAGAAAATTCTCTAACCACCCAATTGTTTCGAAATCAAGATCATTTGTAGGCTCATCCATTATGAGCACATCAGGTGATCCAAAAAGTGCCTGAGCGATTAAAACACGTACTTTTGACTTACCATCAAGATCGCCCATCAATGTATAATGCATGTCTTCAGTAATTCCCAGAGACGACAATAAATTTGCGGCTTCGCTTTCAGCAGTCCAGCCACCCATCTCTTCAAAGGTTGCCCCTAGTTCACCAGCTAAAATACCATCCTCTTCAGAAAAGTCTGGTTTGGCATATACCTCATCCAGCTGTTTTTTAAGTTTATACAAAGGCTCGTTACCCATCAATACGGATTCTAAAACAGGGAATTCGTCAAAAGCAAAGTGATTTTGAGAAAGAACCGACATTCTCTTACCTTTTTCCAGATTTACTGACCCCGAAGTTGGGTCAATTTCACCAGAAATGATTTTTAAAAAAGTTGATTTTCCTGCTCCGTTGGCACCTATGATACCATAGCAATTCCCCTGGGTAAATATTGTATTTACCTCATCAAACAAAATCCTCTTACCAAACTGAACAGATAAATTAGATACTGATAACATGCGTTTTTAAATTTTTTTTGCAAAACTAAGTATTTATGTCAGATATATCTATTAAAGCAAGTACATTTTTAAATCCAGCCATTTTCAACCTTACCTTTTGAATTCATTAGGATTCTGTTAAATAATTTAACCTTTTACTCGAGTATTTTTAACATCACATTAACAAGCCTAAGTACGGTATATTAGTACATTTGTCATGATGATTAAATTGAATTTTTTGATAAAAAAATACTTTTCTACCGGCATAATTAGTTTCACACTTATGTTTGCATTACTGCATTTAATGAGCTGCGTCGGTACAAATGAGGGGAAAAAATACACCTATTTTGGAGGAAAGATCAAAAATCCAAAAGGTGAATATGTTTATTTTTCTCAGAGCAAAAAAAAGCTGGACTCAGCCAAAATAGACTCTCATAACAAATTTTATTTTAAAATCGATTCCTTAGAACTCGGATTATACACCTTTAATCACGGTGCGGAATATCAATATTTATATCTCGAACCACAAGACAGTCTTTTGATTTACCTCAATACTTGGGATTTTGATGAATCATTGATTTTTAGTGGTGAAGGCAGTGGGAAGAACAATTATTTAATCAATTTATTCCTTCAACAAGAACGTACTGGAAAAAATTTTAAATCAAACTACAAACTTGATGAAAAGGAATTTTCAGAAGTGATTGAAGCTGGGATTAAAAATCAACTTGATATTTATGCCGAATTTCTTAAAAATGAAGAAGAAGCTCCTTCTGAGTTTTTTGATAAAATGGCAAAAACAGGTATCTACTACCCTTTTTACTATTTGAAAGAACACTATGCTTATGCACATAAAAGAACACTTGATTTAAAGGAGGCACCCGT
>JAUXCI010000051.1 GCA_030618945.1 Flavobacteriaceae bacterium | reverse complement strand
TTCACCGTTCATGGTAACCATTGGAAATAAAGCAGCGCCATTGTTAAAGCCTAATTTTTCAGCATTTTCGATGGCTTTATCCAATTGATTATAGCGATAGATCAAAAGGTTTTTCGCCACGTTTTTATCTTTTGTACTCATATAGAATGGGATACAATAGGCCTCAGTATCCCAATAGGTACTGCCTCCATATTTTTCGCCTGTAAATCCCTTTGGCCCAATATTTAACCTTGAGTCTTCACCTGAATATGTTTGATTTAACTGAAAAATATTAAACCTGATGGCTTGTTGTGCTTTGACATCTCCGGAGATAGTAATATCAGCCGTGTCCCAAATTTTAGCCCATGCTTTTTCTTGTTTTTCAAGAAGCTCATCAAACCCAATTTTTGCTGCTTTATTCAATACTTGCCTTGACATATTGGTGAGCTCTCCATCCGGATGATTCATGGATTGCACATATCCCCCGTATTTAACAAGAGAAAAAGTATCACCAATATTGACCGTTGTTTTATATTTGTAGGTTATGCTTTTTTCGGTCGATTCAGCTTTATTTTTAATATTTACAGCAGCGTCATTCAGGAGTATTTCAATCTTCATCCCTGTCGAGACCAAAAACCCGGTTTTCAAAGTCTTTGACAATATATAAGCCTCATCCTGACCCTCTTTTTTATCTAAAATTTCCCAGAAAAATTCATCATAATTAGAATCTTGATTTACAATTCCCGCGTCAAGATAAGGAGCAAATTCAATGTCTCCTTGAAAATTTATCGGTGTTACGCTGTATTTTATTGCTCCAACTTCTTGAAGGGTCAGGCTTAAGAATCGTGTAGCGTGAATTTTGGCCATGTCGCCATCAGTGAATTCCACCACAAAAGATCGGCTTAGAACCCCATTTTTCATGTCTAGTTCTCTGTAAAAATCAATGATTTTACAAGTGTTTAGGTCGAGCACTTTTCCATTGATCTTAAGGCCAATTCCTATCCAATTAGGGGCATTCAAAACTTTGGCAAAATATTCGGGATAACCATTTTTCCACCAACCCACTCTTGTTTTATCCGGGTAATAAATTCCTCCAATATAACTGCCTTGCAAAGTGTCTCCGCTATAAAATTCTTCAAAATTGGCTCTTTGCCCCATCGCACCGTTTCCTAAACTAAAAATGCTTTCGGATGCCGTTACGTGTTCCTTGTTAAACCCCTCTTCAATTATTTTCCACTCATGAGGTTTGATATAATCTATATTCATAGTCGTTTGTTTTAAGCCATCAATTTTTGTACGAAATCAATTGTCAATTGACTGGTATCGTTCAATACAAAATCAGCTTCTTTTAATACTTTTCCCCCCCCAATTCCTATACTGGTCATAAGCGCAAGGTTTGCTGCTTCAATTCCAGCTTTGGCATCTTCAATTACAATACAATCTTCTGGTTTTTTTCCTAGTTTGCTTGCTGCTAACAAAAAAACCTCAGGATCAGGTTTGGCGGTACTTACATCATTTCCGTCTACAATGGCTCCAAATAAATGGATCAAATCAAGTTTTTCCAAAATGAGCCTGGCATTTTTACTGGCAGAACCCAGCGCAAAGGGAATTTTATTCAGGTTAAGGTAATGAAGCAGATTGTCAATTCCAGGCAAAATCTCCTTCTGATCCATTTGAGCTATATACTGAAGATACTGCTCATTTTTTTCTTCCAATAACTGCTTCTTTTGATCTGCTTCAAGATGAATCTTTCCAAGGTCTAATAAAATTTCCAATGACCTGACCCTACTGACTCCCTTTAATTGTTCATTTTGCGCCTCAGTAAAGTCAAAATTTAATTTTGAGGCCAGGGTCTTCCAGGCTAGATAATGGTATTTTGCCGTATCAACAATAACTCCATCAAGATCAAATATTATGGCTTTTTGATTCATTTTTTTAAACTTTTTCTTCAATTATTTCGTCATCTTCATCTTTCACTTTGGCCACTAATGCAGCTGCAATTAAAAAGGAAACTCCACTAATAACAAGGGCGTAGATCGGGTTGCCACCATAAACATATTTTACAATCGGGCCTCCGATTATGGCATTAATTATTTGAGGAATTACTATAAAGAAGTTAAAGATTCCCATATAAACACCCATTTTACGAGGAGGTATTGATCCGGCTAAGATGGCATAAGGCATTGCTAAAATACTGGCCCAGGCAATTCCAATACCAACCATAGATAGAATTAACCAGTTTTCATCCGGGGCAAAATAAATAGAAATAAGCCCTAAGCCTCCAATAACAAGTGACATGGTGTGTGTTCTCTTGCGTCCTAGTTTTTTAGCGATGGCAGGTAAAAAGAAGGCGTAAATTGCTGAAATGGCATTGTATACACCAAATAGAATTCCTACCCAGTCCCCTGCATTTTGATATATAGAACTATGTGTGTCGTCCAAAGATAATCCATAAACATGATGGGCTATTGCCGGTGTAGAGAAAACCCACATTCCAAATAAACCAAACCAGGAGAAGAATTGAACCCAGCTAAGTTGACGCATAGTAACAGGCATGTTTTTAAAGTCAGTAAAAATATTCATTAAGCCTGCTTCTTCAATTTCATCCTCTTCTGAAGGTCCATTAATTAACTCCATTTCTTCGGGAGAATACTCCTTGGTCGTAAATACAGTGATCAGAATACTGATAATCAAAACAACGGCGCCAATAATAAAAGACAACATGAGGCTAAATGGTACTTTACCAGGTTCGGCGGTATTTGAAATACCGATCCAATTGGTAAGCACATAAGGTAACCATGATCCAATAACCGCACCTATTCCAATAAGAATAGTTTGGACACTAAAGCCCAGGGTTCTTTGATCACTGGGCAAAACATCCGCTACTAAGGCTCTAAAAGGTTCCATGGCGATATTAAATGATGCATCCATGATCATCAACATACCTGCTCCAACCCATAAGGCTGGCATAAAGGCTGTAAACATATGGGCGTTGGGCATTAGAACCAACCCAACTGAGGCCAGTATGGCACCTGTTAAAAAGAAGGGTCTTCGCCGTCCAAGTTTTGTCCATGTTTTGTCACTGTAATATCCGATGATGGGCTGAACTATTAATCCGGTTAATGGGGCTACAATCCAAAACCATGATAGTTCATGAACATCAGCACCAAAAATCTGCAATACCCTGCTAGCATTAGCGTTCTGTAGGGCGAAACCCATTTGAATTCCCAAAAAACCAAAACTTAAGTTCCAGATTTCCCAAAAACCAAGGCGTCTTTTTTCCATAATTATTAATTTATTTGATGATTTGATTTTAAGTTTTAATAATACATAAAAATCTAATGAAAAATGAATTATGTTACAATTAACATTCAGAAATATAAAAATTAAAATCGGATAGGGTATAACATTAAAGCCATCCCATATTGTGAAGAGTTAAAAAAATTAGCAAGTCGTGAAATATCTACTAATATCTGGCAAATATATAAAATATATTTACAATTTCTGTAGATGCGTTTTCTTTGTGGAATTTCTGACTTTTAGATCAGTTTGAATAAGTGCTGTTTTATATTGATAATCGGAATCTTCTGAATCTATTTCATCCAATAACAACTCGAATGCCTTTTGACCCATGCTCCTACCATGTTGCGAAACAGAAGTAATTGAGGGTGTAGCAAATTCGGATATCAAACTATCAGTAAAACCGATAACTTCAATATCATCAGGGATGTGGTAACCAAAACTCGCGGCAACTTTCATCACTGTGGCCGCATAAATTTCGTTCACTGCAAATATTCCGTCGGGAATATTTTCGTTTAAAAATAGGATCTGCAATTGATCTTCAACACTTTGTTTGTCATCTATATTAATGATTAAATCCTTATTTATCTTTAAATTTCCTGCCTCCAGTGCTTTGAGATAGCCTTCTTTTCGTTCGCATCCAACAGTAACATAATCAGGAGTTGTAATTATAGCGATTTTAGTACATCCATTGTTGATCAGTTTATCTGTGGCCAAAAAGGCTCCTCCTTTATCATCTGCAATAACCTTGTTGCATTTTATTTCCTCTATAACCCTGTCAAACATAACAAGGGGCATTCCATTATGGATTAATTCTCTAAAATGATCATAGGTGCCTTTTTCCTCTGTTTCTTTGGCAACGGATACAATGATTCCGTCCACAACTCCATTCGCAAGCATATCCATATTCAACACCTCTTTTTCATAAGATTCGTTAGAAAGGCAAATCATAACGTTATACCCTTTATCATTTGCTAGTTTTTCAATCCCGGTTATTACGGTCGTAAAAAAATGATGAACAATTTCAGGTATAATTACTCCAATAGTTTTGGTTTTTTGATTTCTTAGATTAAGTGCTAAATTGTTGGGTTTGTAATGATAGTATTTGGCGAAGGCCTGAATCCTCTCTTTTACTTCCAAACTAATCTCATGACTGTCTTTAAGCGCCTTGGATACCGTAGAAATTGACACACCAAATTCTTTTGCTATTTTTTTAAGTGTGATTTTTTGTTTCATACGATTTAGAATAGAATCCTCTGGAAAATGCCTGTAAGGATTAGATCTTATGTAACATTAAAATTGATTATCCAAAAGTTCAGATGTCTTTCGTTCTACAAGATCATTTCGTTGATAAAAATAAGAAAAATTAATTGGGTGAAAAAAACTATTAATCCTCAACGATATGAATTACTCATTTTACACAAACATTTTTGACGATATACCAAAGTACTTTTCCTATATTTAGAATATCATATTGTTTGCGGGCTTCTTGGAAATTTCACTCCAACGGTTTCGTAATAAAACTTATGAACACTCTAACGGTTTCGCAAATTTTGTAAGCTATTAATCTAGTGTTAAATTGTAGCTAATCATATATATTCGTCGGGTGAAATATTAAAAAAACAGCAAGTTTTTACTAAAAATCAATAATTAAAATCTAAATTCATTTATATAAAAAAATTAGACAATAGCTCTTTGCTTTTATGAGCAATGTTTAAGTGTGCTCAAGATTGATCAAAGCTAATGTAAAAGGTGGCCCCGAGAACGGATGTTTCTGGGATTCTGTTATGATACAGGGAACCGCAACCGACTTTGACGAAAGTATTAAATCATTTTTAGGTTATTGACCTCCTGTTCGGTCAAGTGCCTCCACACACCTCTACCCAGGTTCTTTTTGGTAAGACCGGCAAAAACAACCCGGTCAAGTTTTGTTACTGTATAACCAAAATGTTCAAAGATTCTTCTCACAATTCTATTTCTACCTGAATGGATCTCAATACCTATTTCAAATTTTGGCTTGTCATCAATATAAGATATCTTATCAACAAAAACCATTTTTCCATCAAGCACAAAATTTTCGGATATTTTATGCAAGTCACTGATAGAAAGTTTTTTATCAAGGGTAGCATGGTAAAGTTTCCTTACCTCATGCTTTGGATGCGTTAGCTTCTTTGCCATTTCACCATCATTTGTAAACATCAATAGTCCAGTTGTTAACCTATCCAATCGCCCAACTGGATAAATTCTTTCCTTTGACGCCCTACGGATTAAATCCATTACCGTTTTTCTGCCTCTTTCATCATCCATAGAGGTGATAAAATTCTTCGGCTTATTTAAAAGAACGTATCTCTTGGCTTCAGGAGTAATAACTACTTCGTCAAATTTTACGATGTCAGTTGGTTTTACCTGGTAACCCATTTCGGTTATGATCTTACCGTTAACGGTTGCACTTCCTGGACGGATATATGTATCTGCTTCTCTTCTTGAACAAATACCTGAATTGGCAATATATTTGTTTAATCTTATCGCGTCTGAATCTCCGGTTTTTTTATCTTTTGAAGGTCCGGTTTTAAAAGCTTTTACCTTTTCGGGATGGGGTCTGAAGTTTTTATCTTTTGATTTTCCCGCTCTTTCGGTGGATAATGACTTAGATGAAGCAGCAGATGATTTTGATCTTTTGTCATTGCTGTTTGAGCTTTGCTCTTGTCGTCCTCTCGACGATTTATTTTTTGCGGTCATTTATAAAATTTTTGCAAAAGTACGAAATAGCTTGAATAAGTAATTGATAATCTGACTTTAAACAATTAAAAATCAAAAACTTTATAGGAACCAAGTAAAATTGCTAGAATAATGTTGATAAAAGGTGGTTAAACTAGCGATTAAACCATTAAAATTCGCTTGATAATTACGGATGTATCAATGAGCATTAAACTTAAAACACCTATTACAATGACAAATTTTATAGTATTGTGAAGGATTACATAATCTTTTTTTGTCTTTGCTTTCCACAGGTAGATCAGGAATAAGAAAAAAACCACCCCAACAAAATAAAAGTAGTATTTCATCATTCCTATCTCGGGATATTCCCATAAAAAATATATCGGATTCATAGTTAACAATACTAATAGTGTAACGAGTATTTTGGTAAAATGCTCCCCATATGTAACAGGGATCGTTTGGTAATCCTGAACAATGTCACCCTTTATATTTTCAAGATCTTTAAGTAACTCCCTAATCATAAGCACAAAAAACAAAAATGAAGCATGGGTAAATATGATGGTAGAAAAATTCTTATAATAAATAAAAATGGCAAAAAACGGTAGGATGGATAGAATGGAGGCGGAAAAAAGCCCGGCAAGGGGATATTTTTTTAGTTTATGAGAATAGAACCAGATCAAAAAGATATATATGGCGAAAAATAACGCAGCGCGCCAGGAAACAAGAAACCCGAATATTACCCCTATAAAATTTAGAAAGAAATAAATATTCAGTTTTATTTTCTGACTAACAATATTGTCAATTTTAGATTTAATGGGTTTGTTGATAAGGTCTTTTTTACTATCGTAAAAATTGTTTATGATATATCCCGCGGCTATAACACAGATTGTAGCCAAAACGATAAAATATATATCAAGATTTAAAATGACATCTTTTAAAGATAGGTCGGGTGAAAAAATAAAAATAGCAGCTAAGTACTGAGCCAAAACAATTATGGCAATATTGTAGCCACGAACAACTGATAATAAACTCAGGAATTTAAAAAAGAGTGAATATTTTTTTTTCTTTTTTGCCGGAATACCAGCTTTTTTATTGGATAAATCCATAGTTCACGACTGGATTTAAAATCTGTAAACCAATTCTAATTTATAATCTTGTAGTATTTTTTTGGCTTTTTCATAATCTTCCGTAAAGCCTAAAATATAGCCTCCACCCCCAGAGCCACACAATTTCAAATAATAGTCATTAGATTCGATACCCTTCTGCCAAAGGTGGTGAAAAGTGGAAGGGATCATGGGTTTGAAATGTTTGAGAACAACTTTTGAAAGTTGCTTTACATTACCAAATAATGATTTCACATCGCCGTGTAAAAAGTCATCGATACAATTATCGGTATACCTTGCAAAATCATCATCGATCATCTTTCTGAAACCCTCATTTTTCATTTTATTCATAAAGATGTTAACCATTGGCTGGGTTTTTCCGATCATTTCAGAATCGAGAAGAAATACCGCTCCTTTCCCTTCTTTTTGAGATGGAATTCCGGTTGCCTCCAGGTTATCTTTGGAATTAATCAATATGGGTAAACTCAAATAAGAATTCAATGGATCCAATCCAGAGCTTTTCCCATGAAAAAAGGATTCCATTTTAGAAAAAGTGGATTTTAATTTTAATAATTTATCCCGGGTCAGGTTTTCCAGCACAGTGATTTTATCATCTGCATACTTATCATAGACAGCAGCAACTAAAGCCCCTGAACTACCAACTCCATAACCTTGTGGAATACTGGAATCAAAATGCATATTACGATCAATATCGCGTTTAAAATCATCCAATCTGAGCTGAATTTCAGGATCGTTTAATGCCTTTAGGTAATTGAAAAAATCCTTTAATTTTTTATTGGAATCTGCAACCTTGTCTGATTCATCGTCTGAAATAAGCAAAGCGCCCTGATAAGAATTATATGGAATGGCCAAACCCTTAGAATCCTTTATAATGCCATATTCGCCAAACAGCAATATTTTAGCGTAAAAAAGAGGGCCTTTCATATTATCCATATATAAATTCGGGTACAAATATAATGCAAAATTAATTTTTTAAGCTATTTGCTTGGGATATAAACGAATGAATACGATAAAACTTGTGTTGAACGCTTTAATTTTGTTCACTACCATCATAATAATTAGTTTTCCATTTGTCTATCTTTTGGTCAGAAACATAGCTTCCGCGCTCAAATAATTTGCCATTGATATAATATGTTTTCCAATGACCTTCCTTTTGTCCATTAATATAAGACCCTGTTTCCTCTATATTTCCGTTTTCATAATATGCTTTCCATTTTCCATCTAACCGGCCCTTTAAATAATTGGAATCAGTCTTTAATTTGCCATTCTCATAATATACTTTTCGAATACCATTTTGGATACCATTCTCATAGTATGCAATTTGAAATATATTTCCATTTTCATAATACCAGGTAATAATACCAAGATAGATGTCCTTTCCCGGGTATTTGGAGAGGCCTTCCATTTGTTTGGATCCATTCATAAAATAGTCAACAACATAATAAGCATCTCCTTTCTTCGTCGGCTTTAGCCGATAAAATGAGGCATCTTTTTTTGATGTTTCCTTCCAGTTGCTATTAAACCAAATGGTGTCGTTTTGCGCAAAACAAGGAATACAGAATAAATAAAAAATGGAGAAACTTAAGGGCAATAGCTTTTTCATAATTAGATGATTTAAATAGAGGGCAAATTATTTTCATACAACTTTGAAAGTTGCCTGAAATATATTGGTACTTCGTACGCTATTAAATTTCTAATTAAACTACTAATTCAAAGGCTCAATTTGACAACTATAGGGGGGATGCTCCTAGGCCTGCCTCGTCATAAATGTACTGATTATTATCACATAACCCTATTAAATCATTGATAATAAAGTTATTGACCAGCTCTTTATCTTTGTCAGGATATAAAATATGGACGTTTGCACCGGCGTCAAGGGTAAAACAAATATGCGTTTTGCTTTTCTTTCTGAAATTCCAAATTTTTTCTATGATCTTTAGTGTATTCGGTTTCATCAGCATAAAATAAGGATCGGAACTCATCATCATGGCATGAAGAGACAAGGCCTCTTTTTCAACAATTTCGACAAAAGTATCAAGATCGCCTTTCTTCAATACCTCTATCATTTTTACGATATGATCCTGAGCCTGTTTGAATCTGGCTTCAGCAAAGGGGTGATCAGTCATCAAACCATGACCAACAGTGCTGGACACTTGTTTTACACCGCGATCAACCAAAAGAATACAGTCTTGAAAAGTTTCAAAAACAGGATGTAAGTCAGCAGGATATTTGATGCCATATTGGTCATTACTACCATAAATATTGGGATGTTTTCCCCACACCACCAGTGGGCCTTCAACACTTCTACAAGCACTACCTGATCCAAGCCGCGACAGGAAAGATGCTTTTTTTAAGAAATAAGTTTCTGAGGTTTCTGGATTTAAATTTTTTTCTATACTCATCAGGCATAAGGCCAGTGCACTCATACCACTGGCAGAAGAAGCTATTCCACTGCTATGTGGAAATGAGTTTTGCGTGTGAATTTCAAATTCATAATTTTGAATAAAAGGCACATAAACAGCGATTCGTTCAAAAAAACTTTTGATCTTGGGCTTAAAGGCTTCGTTTTCTTTTCCTTCAAAAATGACCTTAAAATCTACCGTTTTTGAAGGCGCTTTTTTTGGTATATAAATTAAGCTTGTAGTCGTAAAACAATTGCTAAGCGTAAAGCTAATAGAAGTATTTTTTGGGATCTGCGGTTCGGTTTTACCCCAGTATTTGACCAAGGCAATATTACTGGGACTTTGCCATGACACCTTCCCGTTTTTAATAAGTTCAGCTGCAAGAGGATAATTAAAAATGAATTCTTTTTCGATCAAAACTTAATATTTTTAGCAAATATAATTTTTTACTAAACATTTTCCAGTCTAAGTTTGACATCGTTTTTATAACTTCTGCTTATTGGGATAGCTTTTTTATTGATTTCTACAAACTCATTGGTAAAGGATTCAATTTTGCTTATGGAAACAATATAGGATCTGTGAATCCTTAAAAAGTCTCGTTGTGGAAGTTTAGCTTCAATACTTGTAATGGTTTCACGGGTTATGATGGTTTTGTTTTTGAGGTGAATTTTAAGATAATCAGCAAGACTTTCTATATAATCAACCGCTGCAAAATTGATTTTAACCATTTTTCTGTCAGCTTTGACAAAGATAAAATCACTTTTGTCCAAACTGATTTCTACCGGAGTTTTAAGATCTATAGAAACACTCTCATTTTCATATTTATTTATGGCTTGAAAAATCCTTTCAAATGATATAGGCTTTAGTAGATAGTCAACGGCACTTAAATCGAAACCATCAATAGCATATTCTCTGTAAGCGGTTGTAAAAATAATTTTGATGTTTTTATCGATTGATTTGGCAAATGATAAACCAGATATTTCAGGCATATTGATGTCTAAAAAAATCAAATCTATTTTATGCGAATTGATCAGATTAAAAGCTTCAATCGCATTTTTGCAGGTTCCAATCAATTGAATTGTATCTATTCTTTGCAAGTGATTTTCTAGAATCTCACGGGCCATGGGTTCATCATCTACAATAATACAATTAATCATATCTGATATTTTATTGGGGGTTAATATTAAAGATTGAAAGCCTTACAATAAACCAGTCATCTTTTGTTTTAATGTCAAGTTGGTGTGTATCAGGATAAATTAAATTTAGCCTTTTTTTTATGTTGTCCAGGCCTATTCCAGAATTAATGTTCACAGTACCTTCTTGCTTGACTGTGTTTTCTATTGAAAAGAGCAGCTCATTATCATTTAAAATGATTTCAATATTGATATTGAGAAAACCATCTTTTAAATTTCCGTGCTTAAAAGCATTTTCAACAAAAGGGATCAATAACATGGGCGCTATTTGTTTTTCTTCCATAATATTCTCGGCATTAAAAGAAACCTTTAGGGTATCCTGGAATCTGATTTTTTCCAGTTCTATATATTCTTTAATGTGCAAGACTTCTTCATTCAAACTCACTAAAGGCTTATTAACCTGATAGAGAATATAATCCAGGAGGTTGGATAATTTAAGTATAATACCGGGTGTTGCTTTTGATTGTTTTAAGGCGAAACCGTAAATCGTATTGAGTGTATTAAATAAAAAATGAGGGTGAATTTGTTTTTTTAAATACTGTAGTTCCTGATCCTTGATCTGTAATTGAGCCTCTAAAATTTTATTGAGAAGCTCCTTGTTTTCAGATTCGGTTTTAAAATTGTGACTAAGCAAATGAACAAAGCTTACGATAAAGACGATCAGATATACGAGGATCAGAATAAAAACATAATGTTTACTCATGGGAGGCATTTGATCAATGTTGAGGTTTGATAAAAATATCAAACTGACAAATATGGTCATCAAGATCAAATAAGTGGAAATGATCAAAGTATAGATGCAGTAAAGAAAAAAGAGCAGGTATTTTTTGGTAAGCAGGTATTTTGGGATTAAGAAATAAACTACGAAATAGGTGGTGATCATGGTTACGGGTAAAAGAAAACTTGAAAACCATGTTACATAGTTGGTATCAGTAGCATTATAACTGAAAAAATACACAAAGAAAAACCAAACTCCAATCCAAAATAGCAAATGAACAGGAATGAATTTTGTGCTGATTAATCGGGATAAATTCATGACTGCAAGTTGCATAAATAAATTGAAATGGTATCTTTATTAAGACGAATCAACTCATTTGGTGGGGATTCTGCGTATTTAAGCAGGTGATTCTACATTAGGTCATTAATCGGTTAAATGTCTTAAATTTTCGTTCAACCATCGCAAAAAGAAATTCTGAT
>JAUXCI010000038.1 GCA_030618945.1 Flavobacteriaceae bacterium | reverse complement strand
TTATACAACTGATATACCAAAGCCAGAACAACGGGGCCTATAAACAAGCCCAAGATACCCTGCAACATCATTCCTCCTATGGCACCTATTAAAATAACCATCATCGGGGTTTCAAGGCCCTTACCAAGTAGAATTGGTTTAAGAAAATTATCAGATAAAGAAACCAAAATGGCGTAAATAGTGAATATAATAGCGGGTGTAGTATCTGCATAAGAAAATACAATGGCAATAGCAGGAATCATGGCAACAAGAACCGGTATCTGAATTATCGCCATAATCAACACCAAAACGGCAAACAAACTTGCTGCGGGTAGTCCTATAACCAAAAAACCAATATAAGAAAGCACAGCCTGAATAATGGCTACCAGCAAAATTCCTTTTACAACGCTTCTAATTGTACCAACACACATTTGCATAAATGCTTCTCCTTTACCTGCTGCCAATCGGTTGGCAAATTTCACACCCGAAAGGTATCCTGCATCTGCAGACATCATAAAGACTCCAGCAAAGATCAAGGCGAATAACGCCAATGCAACTGATCCCATAAGCCCTGCAAACATGCTAAAAAACCATTCCAGGGAGCTTGAAATTTCTTCCTTATATTTAACTAGAAAATTATCCATGTCACTTGATGCAACTGACCAGGAATTATATACTTTTTCTCCAATAAGAGGCCATTCTTTAACTGTGGCTGCCGGGGCTGGTACTTGTAATGTGCCTTCATCAAAGCTTGTGTAAATTTCTTGACCCGAATCAACTACCGAGCCCGTCAAATTGATGGTAGGTACTACAATAAGGCCTAATAGAATCAAAATAAACAAAGAGGTCACCAAACCTTTTTTCTTTCCTTTAAATAGCTTTACAATCTTTTGATAGAAAGGATATAAAGAAACGGCAACAATAATAGACCACATGATGATTGTCACAAAGGGTCTAACAATATAAAAACTCCAAAGAAGCAGTATAGACAAAAGTGCAATTTGGAGGTAAACATCAACTGGATTTTTTGATTCGGATTTTTTCATTATATATGGATTTAACTAGTTTATCTCTTGATTGTTATTCACATCTGTATACCACCCTCCTCCAAGCGCCTCATAGAGTTTTATAATCGATGTTAATTCATTTTTAAAAGCTTCTGAAGCCTTTAACTCTGCATTAAATTGTGAACTTTGTAAGTTGAGAACTTCCAAATAACTTGTCAATCCTCCATCGTATCTTACCCAGGATAATTGAGACGCTTTAGTAGCCATTTCCATCTGCTCGTTTCTCAGGTCATATTCGCGACTGTAAGTTTTGACCCCGATCATCGCATCTTCTACTTCTTGTAGAGCAAAAAGAAAGGTAGACTCATAATCGAGTAGCAATTGCTTGGTACGTGCTTCTTCAATCTCAACATTGCGTTTTAATTTTCCAGCATTAAAGATAGGACCTAAAAGTTGCGCACCCAAATCGGCAAAAAGAAAAGATGGGTTGATCAATTGGGCACCCATGTCTAGGCTTAATGTTAATGAAGGGTATTTTAAAGCCTCCGCCACTCCAATCCGGAGGGTTTGGGCGTGTAACCTATTCTCTGCAGCTAATATATCTGGCCTGCGATCCAGCAATTCTGATGGGATTCCTACGGGCATCTCAGGGAGAGATATCTGTTCGTATAAGGGCAAACCCCTCGGGATACTTCTTGGGGCCGTTCCGAGTAATACACTAATTGCGTTCTCTATTTGACCCCTTGAACGATCAAATATTTCAATTGCAGTTTTCGCTTCACTCAATTGTATCTTGGCCTGAGACAGGTCGACTTCACTTATAAAACCAGCGTTAAACCTGGCCTCCATAACGTCGAGGTTATCTTGAAAATTTTGAGCGGTCTTTTCGGCAATAATCATCCTGTTATCTACGTCTCTCAAAGAAACATATGCTCCCGCCACGGCAGACACAATGCTTATGTTTAATGCCTTATAAGCTTCTTCGGTGGCAAAATAATTCTGCAAAGCAATTTTATTCATGGTTTTTATCTTTTGCCACAAATCAACCGTATAGGACACATTAATCCCTCCTCCTACTTGATTTGATAAAGAAGATACTTCCGAATTTGCCAAACTGGATCCATAGGCATTGTATCCTATAGCAGGATAATAATCTGCTTTTGCAATATCTATTTGTAGCTGAGCCTCTTCTATTCTTGAAATAGCAATTTGTATATTTTTATTACTGACCAAAGCTGTGTCAATTAAATCAACCAGAATCGAATCCTTAAAGAGCTTCCACCAAGGTAAATTTGAGATGGAACTGTCTTTCGGAAAATCCTGCCTGTAAGTTATCGGGGTGTTTACCTCTTCTCTTTCATAATCTTTACCAACCTTGCAGGCTTCCATAGCAAATAGAAAAATGCTCAATACAATAAGCATCATTCGAAAATTTAAGACACCTTTCATATTTCTTTATGCTTTATTATTTGTTGTATCTTATTTAATATCCCAAAGGCTGTCACTACATAAATAACCGCCATACCTATTTGAATTACCCTGTTCCATACTTCGCCTCCGGCTTCAGCATCAGAAGCAGTAACTGAACCGAGAATCAAAAGAAAGGTTGAAAATCCTGTTCCAAAAATACCTGCTAATTTATGGTCAGAAAACAAACGACTTCCAAAAAACAATCCCACAGACAAAGCCACAAGCATCATAAAAATAAAATTTGGAACTATTACCAAAAGATTATAAGCAATGATGGCAAATATCCCACCCATTATATTGGCCACAATCATCACAAGGCCAACTTTTGGATTTGACAATGCAGGGCTAATGGAAAGAATGGCAATAAAAGTTAATATCAAAATACTCGATGATAATTTAAACATATAGAATAGTAACAATACCGGCAAAATGATGATGATAGTATTTAAAGCATACCTGAATTTTTTATTTTCTGATTGTTTTTTCACTTCGTCCTGCTTTTTTTCAAAAGGTAGATCAGCTTCGCAAATCGGGAATACCCAAAATACAATTTGTGATAGCAAAACAGCCATAAAAGCATTTAGCACCAATTTTGACGCAACATAACTACCTATAGCACCAGAATCAATCGATACAAAAGTAATAATGATCAAACTGACCAATGAAAATAGTTTAACGGTCATGGGTAGTTTATCAGCATAATAAAGCCATAATAAAGCTAGAATTAATAAGGGCATAAAAACCATTGCATAGGCTAAAAACATTTCTGTAAAAATAACAGTCAGCCCTGTGATCAATGTCAAAAACAAGATAAATCCCCCTCCTTTTTTAAACCCAAGAGGCTTAGCTCCAGGGGCCATATACCCTAAAGCTAGCACTGGCGTAAGATAAGCCAGGTCATAATTAAGAAGAGAGGTCACTCCTAAAATAAAGCAGGACCCAAAAACATACCTGAGTACAGGAATATTGGCTCTCCATTCAATTGAAAAAAGTGGTGTTTTTAATACTTTATCGAACATAGGACATCATGGCAATTAATCTGATTTTCATTGAGGCAATACTATTTAATATATAACTATCACCTGTATAAACTACGACATCAACTTGCCCCCCCAAACGATATAAATCCCTGACAATGGCATCATTGCTACTGATGATTACCGGAAATCGCTGGGGATCCTGTAACCAGCCCTTTTTTTCAGATACTGAAGGCAAACCTCCTTTGTTTGTTTGATCGGTGGCAACTCCAAAGCCTAAACTCCTTACTTTTCCTTTAAAAATTTTACCTGGAGCGATATCCAGAGCAAATTCAACCTCATCGTCGATATGCATCATTGAAAGGTTATTTTCTTTCATATTAGCTTGAATCCATACATCAGAGTTCGATATTAAAGTTGTAATTGGCTGACCCGCAGAAGCATAATAACCAAGGTCTACCTCAAAACTTTCAATTGCGCCATCTGTTGGTGCCAAAACGGTCGAAAATTCCAGGTCTAACATGGCTTTTTCCAGGTTTTGAACGGCTTTTCTAATTTTGGGATTATCAGGTCCTGATTCACCAAGTGATTGTTGTGCCCGCTCCAAACTCGCTTCAGCAGAGGCAACTTGTTCTGTAGCTTCCAATAAAGCAGTTTCAGACTGGTCTTGATCTGATTCAGACAAAGCACCCTTATTTTCTTTCATGACCTTTTGAACCCGGTCCCAATTTCTTTGAGCCCGATCTAATTGGGCCATAGCGACACCTAATTTACCAGCAGAAGATTTAACGGAAGCCGCACTAGCCGAAATCGATTGGGTTGTATTGTCTATGTCTGCTTCTGCTATTTCTACTGCTATTTGAAAGGGGCGTTGGTCAAGTTTAAAAAGCACATCTCCTGCTTTTACCTGGCTGTGTAATTTTACTTCTATTTCAGTAATAAATCCTGAAACTCTTGGACTAACTGGTGTGATCAAACCGTGTATTCTAGCCTGATCAGTATAGGGAGTATACCGGTCTGACAAAACGTACCAAACAAAGAACACTCCTGTAACCAATAGTACGATGATCGATATTTTTTTTATTGATGCATTCTTTTTCTTTACCATAGGTCTTTGTTAATAATATTGTCCTAAATACCAAACAATTTCAATTCAATTCTTTTTAATTGGTTTTAAATTAACCTCAAAATCGGCAATCGTGATAAGCAATGAGCCAACAAGTATACTTATTACCATTATGCCTAATAAGGATTGAAGGATAAAATTAAACTTTTAAATAGTGATTTCCTATAAAACATTATTTAATGGAAAAAAGCTTACTTATCAATCATAGAAATGGGCAAATTATTATGGATTTGACAATAAATATTATATTTTCATAAAAACTAATTAACTTCGCATTTCAAAAACAAAGTAGATATGTCAATAAAAAATGTGAGAAAAGAAGTTATGAAGACCTTGGAAAAGAAGGTTGATATCTTTACCAAAGACTATTTGATCCAACCCGAAATCATATGGCAGCCTTCTGACTTTTTGCCTAATCCACAATCAACTTCTTTTATGAATGAGGTTGAAGAGATTAGAGAATTATCAAAAGATCTCGGCAATGATTTTTGGATTAGCCTGGTTGGAGACATGATCACAGAGGAAGCGTTACCTACATATGAATCTTGGTTAATGGATCTTGACGGGATTGATCAGCACGGTGAAAACGGAGACAATGGTTGGGCAAAATGGATAAGAATGTGGACGGCAGAAGAAAATAGACATGGAGATGTACTCAACAAATATATCTATTTATCAGGAAGGGTGAACATGAAGGAAGTTGAGATCACTACTCAGCATTTGATTGCTGATGGTTTTGACATTGGCACTTCTCGCGATCCGTATAAGAATTTTGTATATACCAGTTTTCAGGAATTAGCCACTTATGTTTCTCATAATAATGTGGCAAAAATTGCCAGAAAAGCCGGAATGAAAAATCTTGGAAAGATGTGCAAGATCATTGCGGGGGATGAAATGAGGCATCACAAGGCCTATACGGAGTTTATTCGCCAAATTTTCGCTATTGATCCCAGTGAAATGATGTTGGCCTATTTTGATATGATGAAACTTAAAATTACCATGCCAGCCATGCATTTAAGGGAATCATTCGAAACTAAAGGAGGCCTGTTTGAAAAGTTTTCTGAAATCGCACAAAGAGCTGGCGTATATACCAGTTTTGATTATGTGGATATCATAAAAAAATTAAATAGCTCATGGAGTATTGACACAATCACAGGCTTGACTGATGAGGCTGAAAAAGCCAGGACATATTTAATGAGGCTACCTGACAGAATGGAGCGTATCGCAGAAAGAATCGTAGTACCTGATTCTAATCATCAATTCAAATGGATGAACCCTTTGACCTAATCTTTAAAGTCGCGGTTATTTAACTAAATAAATTCCGTCTTGACGGATATCGATCAATTTTTGTTTGTATAAATGACCCACGGCTCTTTTAAAAGCCTTTTTGCTTAAACCCAATATTCTCTTTATATCATTTGGGTCGCTCTTGTCATTAAGGGGTATAAAATTTTTGTGCGCTTTTAAAACATTTAAGACTGTTTGAGTATTTGAAACCACGCTTTCTTTATAACCCAAAGGTTCAAGTAAAATATCTATTTTTCCATCTTCTCTTACCTGTTTGACATAACCTTTGGTTCTGTCACCCATCTTCACCTTTTTGTGAAGATCAGATTTAAAAATCAAACCCTTAAATAAATTATTTACGATTACGTTAACACCAAGATCCGATTCTCTGTGTAATAACAGGTCAACTTCATCGCCTCTTTTTACATCAACCTCATCAAAGAAAACAAATTCATCTACCCTTTGAGATCCGCGTAACACACCTGTTTCTTCATCTTCAAACACAAAGACCACATAACTTTGCCCCTCTTTCATTTCACTAATCTGCTCATCGAAAGGCACTAATAAATCTTTATCCAAACCCCAGTCAACAAGAGCTCCCAGCTCATTAACCTGGGTTACTTTTAAATTTTCAAACTGCTCCATTTGTACATAAGGAAGTTTTGAAGAAACAATAAGCGACTTATCTTTGTATATAAATACTTCTATTTCTTCACCTTCTTTAAGTGATCCGTCTATATTTTCAGCAGGCAGAAGAACCTCTTCACCTTTATCATCGATCAAATAATATCCTTGATCCTCTACTCTTGCTATTTTAAGCTTGTTTACTTTACCGTTTTCCATAAGAATTACAAATGTATCTCTTTTTTCTATAAGGTTACTTTAGATTACAGCCAAGTACCCTAAAACAGTTGATTTGGGAGCCTATGTTAAAAATATAGACAGAAAAATTGGTTAAACGCCAATAAGAATTAGAATTGATTATTAGCTATATTTGATACTTTATCAATCTTTCAAATTTATAGTATATGGCAGAAAAGACCAAGATGCTTGCAGGTGAATTGTATAACCCAAATGATCCTGTATTAATCGCAGAAAGGCATAAAGCAAGATTACTTTTTCAGGAGATAAACACTTTGACCGACGACCATAAAAAGGAGAGAAATAAACTTCTTTATAAACTCATGCCAAATGCTGGTAAGGGGCTTTGGATAGAACCACCTTTTTATTGTGATTATGGCTACAATATCCAAACCGGAAAAAATGTGTTTTTCAATTTCAATTGCTGTATTCTTGATGTAATGAAAGTAAGCATAGGAAATCAAGTCCTAATTGGACCCAATGTTCAAATCTACACGGCTACCCACCCCTTGGACGCTAAAACACGTAATTCATGGCTTGAGCTGGCCAAACCCATAAGTATTGGAAACAATGTTTGGATTGGCGGAGGTGCGGTGATTTGCCCCGGTGTCAGCATTGGTGATGGAGCGGTTATCGCCGCTGGCGCAATTGTAACAAAATCTGTCCCAGAGAATGTTGTGGTAGGTGGAAATCCGGCCAAAATTATCAAAGAAATAGACAATTGAAATTTGTGATTTGATCTAATGATAAAAACCTTAAATTAGCTGTCCCAATCAGTCAAAGTCAATCGTGAAAGTCAATAAAATTTCTGAAGGAATACTAAAATTTAGATGGGTTATTCTAATACTAGTATCAATTTGTACCATTTTTTTGGGAAGTCAAATCAGCAAATTAACCATCGATGCTGATATTCTAAGTTCTCTCCCGGATGATGATGAACATGCACTTTTATTAAAACGAATCGGGCAAAAATTTGGCGGTAACAGAATGGGTATTGTTATTCTTGAAACAGATAATATTTATCAAACCGAAGTTATCAAGCACGTACGTGATTTAACCGATACTGTTGGTAAAATTGATGGTATTTCATCCGTATCCAGCTTAAGCAATATCATCAACATTAAAGGTGGAGATTCTGGCATTGAAGTCGGGGGGCTCGTTGATGAATATAATCTTCCTGAATCAGAGCAAGATTTTAAGTTGTTACGCAAAAATATTGAGTCAAATGAAATGTATAAGGGATCTATTGTTTCAGAAGACATGACCTCAACCCTGATCATCTTTACTTTGGAAGATGATGCCAATGTCAATATTGTAGCTCGAAATGTGATTGATAAAACCCAGGAACTGCAGCTTAGCGAAAAACTCTATTATATAGGCTCTCCAATGCTGATCACTTATATTGCCGAGCAGATGAAAAATGATCTTACCAAGCTATTGCCTTTGGCCTTCCTGCTTATAGCGATCATTTTATTTTTTAGTTTCAGGTCAGCTAGCGGGGTATTACTGCCCTTAATTACCGCTGTAATTTCTATTGTTTGGACCCTAGGTGCCATGTCACTTTTAGGATACTCCATGTCAATGATCTCTAATAACATTCCAATTATTCTTTTGGCTGTAGGCAGTGCCTATACGATTCATGTGGTCAACCGAATTAATGCTTTACAAGGAACCAATGAGCTCAATATTATAAGTACTGCTCTGAATTATATCATGATTCCTGTATTTTTAGCTGCAATTACAACCGTCATTGGCTTTGTGTCGTTTATTTTTGGAGCCTATCTGGAAATGATCGTTGAATTTGGAATATTTACTGCATTTGGAACTTTTATTGCCTGTTTAATCTCCATTTTCTTTGTGCCAGCAGTGCTCCAAATTTTTCAAAAAGGGAATAAAGGAACAAAGGTTAAACTGGTCAAAAATACTTTCCTAAGCAATCTTATTTTGGTCCCCATCAAAAACGTATTGTTCAAAAATCCGAAATTAATACTCGGCTTGTGGCTATTAGTCCTGGGAATAAGTATTCTTGGTACTTTTTCTATAAAGCGAAGTGTTGACATACAGGAGTATTTCAAAAAGGGCAACCCTACTCGAGAGGCAGAGAGAATAATGGTTGAAAAATTTGGAGGTACTAAACCCGTATTTGTTCATTTTACTGGAAATATGCAGAATCCGGAAGTCTTAAAAACCATGATGGCCACAAGTGACTATATGGAGAAAAGCCCTGATATTTATACCTCCATGTCAGTGGCTAAGCTCATTGCGGAGATCAATCTTGCCATCATGGGTAACAGAGAGATTCCGGAAGAACAGGATATGATAGAACAACTATGGTTTTTGTTGGACGGAAATGAAACCATGAAACGATTTGTAAGTGAAGACCTTACCGAAGGAATAATCATCTCCAAATTTAAATCACCTAATAATCAGGCTAAAAAGGAATTTGCCGCTTATATGGACCTTTTTATCCAGAAAAATTCAAGCGAGACTTGTAAAATTCAGATCACAGGTATGCCCTTTGTTGATATTACCATGGATAGAAGCCTTATCAATAGTCAGTTAGGAAGTATATCGATTGCCATAATTTTTGTCATTATCATAGTAGGGCTTATTTTGCGCTCAGCTTTAAATGGCTTATACGCTTCAATTCCCATTATCGCAGCCATTATTATTCTATTTGGTGTGATGGGTATTACGGGAATTTCATTAAACATCGCAACGGTTTTAGTGGCCAGTGTGGCGCTTGGTATTGGAATTGATTATTCCATTCATATCATATCACATTTTAATGAAACTTTTAAGAAAACCAATAATATAGAACGGGCCATTGAAGATGCTATACTCATAAGCGGGAAGGCTATTATTATCAATGTAATCTCAGTTTCGGCTGGCTTTTTAATCCTGATTTTCTCCGATATGGTGCCGCTACAATATTTTGGTATATTGATTGCATTGAGCATGGTAAGTTCGAGTCTGGGGGCTCTGACCCTACTTCCGGCCATTCTAATCCTCATACACAGAAAAAAACACCCAGCAAACTCAATTATATGACAAAGATAAAGCCCATTTTAATTCTAATGATATGCCTTGGTTGCATATCCCCGACTATGGCACAGAGTGCAGCTTCTTTTTTGAAATCGATGGATGACCTTATGTCTGCTCCATTAGACAAAACAGCGGTAGTTGAAATGATTCTTATAGACAAATCCGGAAAAGAAAAGGTTAGGGAGGCCATGATGCAACAAAAGGGACAGCATAAAAAATTATACCGATATACAAAGCCTGAAAAACAAGTTGGAGTGGCTACCCTGTCTCTGCCGGACGATATCATTTGGTATTATATGCCGGCCTTAAACAAAGCCATTAAGGTTACTTTGTTGAGTAAAAGTCAGGCCTTTACTGGAACGGATTTTTCCTATGAGGATATGAGTGGCAGTTCATATAGTGAAAGATTTACACCTTCTGTACTATCCTCGCCTGACCCTAATATTATTCAGCTTGAATTGATGCCAAAATCAATGAAATCAAGTTATTCTAAAATTATAGTATATCTTGACAAAACGCATTCCTATCCTTTAAAAATGGAGTATTTTGATCAGAATAAGGTCTATTTTAAAAATGCAACCTATAAGTATACGAAAAAAGGAAAGTACTGGTATGCTGAAGAAGTGATCATGACGAATATTAAAAAAAAGCATTCTACCAAGATCCTCCTTACCGAAATTCAATTTGATCAAGGCATAAGTGACGAGGAGTTTACCGTAGAAAATCTCAAAACCAAAAAAGAATAGTAATTAATTTTCTGTGATATCATAGGTTTTACCTTGATACTTTTCATTTTTAAGGGCTTCCCTTAGTCCTTGCAAGGTGTAAAAAGGAGAATCACTTACAAACATATTGGCCAACCATGCCTTAATTGAGCCTCCTGGATTAATTTGCATCTGGAAATCAATCTCAATTTTACCCGATAAGCTTTCTTTAATTTTCCAAATTCCAAATCCGTCCATTCTGACAAAACCATTGTCAGAATACATATCGCTTTCAAGTAAATCTATTTCAACTGTCAAAGTTTTTAATTGTTTGTCCCAGCTCATCTTATTACTATAGATTCCATCTCGGTCTTTATATGGCCATGGCGCTTTTGCCACAGCGTAATAAACTTGTAGGGAATCTCCGGTTCGCTCAATCAATTCTGACTTTGTAATATTATGACCCCAAGTTGTTAATCCCTCCACATCATATAGTACAGACAATACATCATTGATCTTTCCGTCAATGACCATTGTCGCTTTAAACTCTTTAAAAGACATGACTGTATTTGTTCTTGTAAAAACCTTAATACCTTCTTTATTTTTCACCTCATTCCAATTGTCCTGCGCCTGGCAAACACATACTACATTCAGAAAAAAGGCCAAAAAGAAAATATTTTTAAAGCTGTTTGACATCCTTTAAAATTTCTATATGACTTGGTAATTTATAATCCCACTGGTTCATTGCAAAACGGTATTCTTTTAGAATTTTATCAATTAATTCGGCGGTGAGCACATGAGTGTTCTTTTTATAGCTTTTCATTTTATTCACATAGTCCCTGAACCTTGGCTCTGCAAGAAGGTAACCCGGCAATTTTAATTCCTCGTAAATTGATCTAACAATCGTTAAAGGTTCCACCTCAAGATCATCGAAGCGCACTTCAATTAAATTACCTTTTGGAATAAGGTCCTTTTGATTGAGATAATCTTGCATTAGATCTTTATACAATTGAAAAATAGCCTCATCAAGTACTTTCTTATCTATGCGCTGTAATTGTAAATGTGGCATCATTTTAGTAAAAAAATGCTTGGTTGATAAATAGACTTCTACAGGATTTCTATGAATGTGAATAAATCTGGCATTCGGAAACATTTCCAGTATGACTTTTATTCTTCCGGTATTCGGTGGATTTTTAGATAAATACCTTTTTTTATTGGTGTTTTTCAAGGCTTTTTTGATAAATAATAAATAATCTTCTTTCCACGATTCATATACCTTAAGCTCAATGCCATTAAAACGTATAAAAGCATCATAGAAACGCTTTATATATCGCGGAAACATCCAGAAATAATAAAAGGAAATCGGCGTTTTATCGCCCAAAGCAAATTCTTCTTCCTGGGGCAATTCCGTTCCAAGGCTTACATTATCTCCTTTTCTGGTCCCGGGGATAAGAATCTTGGCAAAGCCTTCAAATACAAAACGTCCTACCTTGTTAAAGAGCGTATCGGGAAAAACGCTTTGAAAAGTAGTTGCATAGCCCATTTGAGGGTCCTGGCATAATAGATTATGCAGATGCGTGGTTCCACTCCTCCAATGACCTATGATAAATACAGGATCATTCTCAATATCAATAGACTTAAATTTCCTATTGATCATCAATTTTTCATATAATCGAAAAGGATAATTAATTAAATTGATCAACAAGGTAATAATTGTTCGAAACAAAAACTTAAGTGAAATTCTATGCGACCCAAATAAAAAAAACAATACTCTAAAGGAATAGCCTACAGCTGGTGGTAATAGAAATCCTTTCTTCTTGCTGTTATTCATTGATACTATTTTTGAAATTTTATTCAGTAGGAATTGATAACAAAAACCGTCTATTTCTGAATTTCTTTATCAAAATTTTCCAGGTTTAAAATTAGGTAATTAAAGCCAAGTGTTAGGATGCTTTTATAAATATTTGATCGGAGAATTAGGGTGGATTCAAGCACAAGGTGCTATACCCTAAAAATAGGCCTGACTACTTTTTAACCAGCTTTTTGGTTACCGAGAATTGATTTGAATGAATTTTGATCATATAAATTCCCGAATTGAGTTCCCTCAAGTCTATCCTTGAATAATTACCCCTTATGTGTTTTACAGGTTCGCCTAATAAACTATAAACCTGAACATCAGTAATTGGAAGACTCGATTTTATGGTTAGAAAATTTTGTACCGGATTTGGATATATTTTAATGGCGTCATTCAAAATAAAATTATCCAGAATAACTACGCCGCTTTCATCATTATCATCAGAACCAACCTGTGCAAAAGCATCGGAAATACCAATAAAAACAAAGAAAATTAAAAGCAGTACGTAATTTTTCATCATAGATCCGTCTTTTATGAAGTCAAGCACAAAATTACCACTTATGTCGCTTTTTATCTAAATATCCTATAGAAATTTATTAACCATTTTTTATCAAAAAAAAAACTTCCTGTTCATAAATAAAAAGCGCAATGCCTGACTTGATGAAATTAAGCATTTTCAATTGATTCTTTCTTTAAATTTTGTTAAGATTCAAGCTTTACAAAAAATAAGACGATGAATGAAAAGCTTATTAAAACTAAACTATTAAATATAGCTCAAAAAAAAACGGAGCAAATATGCTCCGTTTTTTGTTTTAAATTTATGATCTTGTTAACCTGATTTACTTTTAGAATTCACAAAGTTGTAAGTCGTCTGTGTCATCACTTGTTTTTATCAAAGGAATTGTATGTTTCACCAAGTTTGTTTTCCTCATTTATAACTGACTTCTTGTCATTAATATCCTGTTTGGCTTGATATTGGA
>JAUXCI010000107.1 GCA_030618945.1 Flavobacteriaceae bacterium | reverse complement strand
TCTGTTTGATCTGATCCTCAAAAAAGGCGGCATGGAGTATGTTCAATGCCTTTTTAACGTCTTTTTTAGCTATAACGGCCGATATATTTTTTTCAGTTGATCCCTGGGCTATAGCCCTGATATTTACATTATTATTACCAAGTTCTGAAAACATTTTACCGCTAATTCCCTGGTGTGATTTCATATTATCACCAACCAAAGCGATAATGGCCAGTTCATTTTCCACAATCAAGGGCTTGATTTTATGTTGTAAAATTTCAAACTCGAATTCAACATCCACAGCTTTTTTGGCCATTTCGAATTCATCATTATCTATGGCTAAGCAAATAGAATGTTCGCTCGAGGCCTGTGTGATGAATTTTATATTGATATTGCACTGGGCAAGTGCTCCGAACAATCTTCTTGATATTCCGGGAACACCAACCATTCCGTTACCTTCAAGGGTAAGTAGGGCAATGTTCTCAATATGACTGATGCCTTTAACGGTATAATCTTTTTGTATGGCTTTATCTGTGATCAATGTGCCTTTTTCATTTGGAGCCAAGGTGTTTTTGATCAATATTGGGATCTTTTTGTCCAAAGCAGGCTGAATGGTAGGAGGGTAGAGCACTTTAGCGCCGAAATGAGACAATTCCATAGCCTCCAGATAGGAGATTTCTTCAATGGGATAGGCCTGTTTCACCAATTTTGGATTGGCAGTAAACATACCGCTTACGTCTGTCCATATTTCCAGCACATCTGCAGACAGGGCATTGGCTAGTATTGCTGCTGTAAAATCAGAGCCTCCTCTTCCTAGTGTGGTAGTTTCTCCCTTGCTATTTGAGGCGAGAAAGCCAGGCAGTATATAAACATCAGCTTCACCTGAAGCCATTTGTGAATTGATATTTTGATAGCTCAGCTCGTGATTTACCAAAGCATTGAGAAAACTGTCATCGGTCTTTATAAGATTTCTACTGTCAATCAACTCGGCTTTAAGTCCCTCCTGAATCATGGTCCTGTAAATAATAAAAGAGGACAAGATTTCGCCTGTGCTTATAATTCTTGCCGCCGATTTATCCGAAAGGTCATTTAAAAGTGACACCCCACTAAGCACTTCTTTTAATTCATTCAATGTTTTGGCAACTTCAGCCTTACAAACGGTCTGGTTTTCATGTTCCAGAAGCCCTTCAATGGTTTCAAAATGTCTTTTCTCGATTTGATCAATAAGTTCTACAAAAGCAAGGTCATTGGCCAATGCTAATTCTGAAGCTTTTATAAGTAAATTGGTAATCCCGCCAAGTGCAGAAACAACAACCGCCAGTTTTTCTTTTTTCTTACTAATGATTTGGATTACTTTTTTGATATTCTCAGCAGAACCAACTGAAGTTCCGCCAAATTTTGATACGATCATGGCAATGATTTTATAAGATAAAAATGTGTTTTGTTCTTTTGAAATCCTGTATTTACTTCTGGTAAATGCGACTCCTATGGCGTGGAAAAAGATCAGACAACCCTAACGGGTCGTAATAGTGAACGTAGTAACCGTATGGCGGCTAAAAAATGAAGTGTTTATGTCAACTATTTCTTTCATGAGCCGCAAATATAGATTTCTTTTTTTAAATGATAAAGAGATTGAAAAAAAAGTTTCGGGTTTCGGGTTTTGTGTTCAAACCCGAAACCCGAAACTCCTGCCTGCGGCCAGGCAGGCAAAACAGTTTAATGCTTGAACAACTTTAAACTTATTTAGATTCCTTAGAATGATCAATTTTTATAGTAAGTTCATTCTTTTTCTTATCGAGATCCATATAAATGACATCATTCTCGTTGAGATTGGCGTTGACAATTTCAGAGGCCAAAGCATCTTCTATATACTTTTGGATGGCTCTTTTTAGCGGTCGGGCACCATATTTGGCGTCAAAACCTTTGTCAACGATATAATCTTTCGCACTATCGCTAAGTTTTAGCTGATAACCAAGACCAGATATTCTCGACAATAATTTTTCCAATTCAATATCGATGATCTTATGAATATCATCTCTATCCAAGGCATTGAAAATAATCACATCGTCAATTCTATTTAAGAATTCGGGTGCAAAACTTTTCTTTAATGCATTTTCTATAACACTTTTAGCGTTGGCATCTGCCTGCTCTTTTTTGGAAGAAGTTCCAAAACCTACGCCTTGACCAAAATCTTTTAATTGTCTCGACCCGATGTTGGAAGTCATGATAATGATAGTATGTCTAAAGTCAATCCTTCTGCCCAAACTATCCGTAATATGCCCGTCATCAAGAATCTGTAAAAGCATATTGAACACGTCAGGGTGCGCTTTTTCAATCTCATCAAGCAATACCACGGCATAAGGTTTCCTTCTTATTTTTTCAGTAAGTTGTCCGCCTTCTTCATAGCCAACATAACCGGGAGGTGCTCCGATTAACCGTGAAATGGCAAATTTCTCCATGTATTCACTCATGTCAATCCTCACTAAGGCGTCGGCCGAATCAAACAATTCTGTTGCCAATATTTTGGCTAGCTGAGTTTTACCAACTCCGGTTTGACCCAAGAAAATAAATGATCCGATAGGTTTGTTCGGATCTTTTAATCCAACTCTGTTTCTTTGAATAGCCTTTACCACTTTAGAAACGGCTTCATCCTGCCCAATGATTTTTCCTTTGATCATGTTGGGAAGGTCCTTAAGGCGTAAACTTTCTGCTTCAGCAATCCTATTTACCGGGATACCTGTCATCATGCTAACAACCTCGGCAACATTATCTTCAGTTACGGTTTGCTTGTGAAGTTTTGATTGCTCCTCCCATTCAGCTTGCGCAATTTCCAATTCTTTTTCGGTACGTTTCTCGTCATCTCTAAGCTTCGCAGCTTCTTCATATTTTTGACTTTTCACCACGTCATTTTTGTGATCCCTGATTTCTTCAAGTTTTTTTTCTAATTCTAAAACCTGTTTAGGAACAATAATATTGGTGATGTGAATGCGAGATCCAGCTTCATCTAAGGCATCAATTGCCTTGTCTGGCAAATACCTGTCGGTCATATAACGATTGGTCAAGGTTACACAGGCTTTTATCGCCTCAGGTGTAAACTCTACATGATGGTGATCTTCATATTTATTTTTGATATTTTCAAGAATTTGTATGGTTTCTTCCACGCTTGTAGGTTCTATTATAACTTTTTGAAAACGCCTTTCTAAAGCACCATCCTTTTCAATATTCTGACGGAATTCATCTAGCGTAGTTGCTCCAATACATTGAATTTCACCCCGAGCCAAGGCAGGTTTAAACATATTAGAAGCGTCAAGAGAGCCCGTAGCGCCACCGGCTCCTACAATGGTATGAATCTCATCAATAAACAAAATAATGTCGTCATTCTTCTCTAATTCATTCATCAAGGCCTTCATTCGCTCTTCAAACTGACCTCTGTATTTGGTTCCTGCAACAAGACTTGCTAAATCAAGAGAAACGATTCTTTTGTTGAATAAAATTCTCGAAACTTTTTTCTGAATTATACGCAAGGCCAAACCCTCCGCAATTGCTGATTTACCAACCCCGGGTTCCCCAATAAGGATAGGGTTGTTTTTTTTTCTTCTGCTCAGAATTTGAGAGATGCGTTCTATCTCCATTTTTCTTCCAACTACTGGATCTAGTTTCCCATTTTCGGCCAAGCTGGTAAGATCTCTGCCAAAATTATCAAGAACAGGCGTTTTAGACTTTTTTACAACATTGGCTTTAGATCCCTGATAAGGATTTTTTTGAGGATCACTGAACTCTTCCGGAGGAGTTTCAGCTTTGGGGCTTTCGGTAATGTCCTCTTCATTGGAATCGGTAAAAAGTTCTTGAAAAACTTCTTTGACGTCCTCATAAAAAATATCAAAGTTGTGCAATACTTTTGTGGTTGGGTCATTCTCGTTACGCAAAATACAAAGTAATAAATGCGCCGTGCTAATCGCGTCGCTTTTGTATAATTTGGCTTCCAAAAATGTTGTTTTTAAAGCCTTTTCAGCCTGTTTTGTCAGGTGTAGACTTTTTTTATCATTAAGTTCTTTATTGGCTGATCCAACTTCGTGCAATAATTCAATTTTCCTACGCAGTGATGAGAAATTCAATTCAAAGGAATTTAGTATGTCATAAGCCTCTCCTTTGCCTTTGCGTAAAATACCTAGCATCAGGTGTTCAGTGCCTATAAAATCATGACCCAATCTTAAGGCTTCTTCCTTGCTGTAGGCTATCACATCCTTTACTTTTGGTGAAAAATTATCGTCCATATACTAGTAGTTTATGATGTAAATTTAGTAGAATTTTTTACTTATTCCTTACAAAAGTTATTATCAACTATTATGAGTGTACTAAGTTACTAAATTCCAGGTAAATAATCCGCTCTGATTGTTAATAACTAATCTTAATAAAAATAGGCTGTGGACACCCAGAAAACAGGAATAATCGTATATTGCTCCAGCTAAAAAAAATGATAAAAAACAGTTAGATAAAATGGCGGAAAATGATAAAATAATTCCAATAAATATTGAGGAGGAAATGAAATCAGCATACATTGATTATTCAATGTCTGTAATTGTTTCAAGAGCCTTGCCGGATGTGAGAGATGGTTTAAAACCAGTTCACAGAAGGGTGTTGTTTGGAATGCATGAATTAGGAATTAAAGCTACCGGCGCTCACAAGAAATCAGCTAGAGTTGTGGGAGAGGTATTAGGTAAATACCACCCTCATGGAGATACCTCAGTTTACGATGCCATGGTAAGAATGGCTCAGGACTGGAGCATGCGATATGAAATGGTTGACGGCCAAGGAAATTTTGGATCTCCAGACGGAGATAGGCCTGCCGCAATGCGTTATACAGAGGTAAGAATGCAAAAGATCTCTGAAGACATGCTGGCTGATATTGATAAGGATACAGTAGACCACAGGTTAAACTTTGATGACACGCTTCAGGAACCAACTGTCTTACCAACGAGAATACCGAGTTTGTTGGTCAATGGAGCTTCCGGGATCGCTGTGGGAATGGCTACCAATATGGCACCTCATAATTTAAGCGAAGTTGTTGATGGAACCGTGGCTTATATTGAGAATAATGATATTGATATTGAGGGATTGATGGAACACATCAAAGCCCCAGATTTTCCAACAGGAGGATCCATATATGGCTACGAAGGGGTTAAGCAGGCTTTTTTGACCGGTAGAGGAAGAGTTGTGATCAGGGCAAAAGCCAACTTTGAAGAAGTCAATGGCAGAGAATGCATCATTGTAACAGAATTACCATACCAGGTTAATGGGTCCGATCTTTTAAAGAAAACGGTAGACTTGATCAATGACCATAAAATAGATGGGATCGCTACTATAAGAGATGAGACCAGTAGAAAAGGAAGACGTTTGGTTTATGTTTTAAAAAGAGACGCCATCCCTAATATCGTTATGAACAAGCTGTATAAATATACGGCACTTCAAACTTCCTTTAGTGTTAATAATATTGCCTTGGTCAAAGGTAAACCTGAGGTTTTAAATCTTAAGGATCTAATTGTTCATTTTGTTGATCACCGTCACGATGTTGTTGTGCGAAGAACTCAATTTGAATTGAAAAAAGCGGAGGCAAGAGCACATATTTTAGAAGGACTGATCATTGCCAGTGACAATATTGATGAGGTTATCAAATTGATACGTGCATCTGCAAACGGTGACGAAGCGCGAATCAAATTAATGGAACGATTTGAATTGACTGAGATTCAGGCCAAAGCCATTGTTGAAATGAGGTTGAGACAATTAACTGGTCTGGAGCAAGATAAGTTAAGAACCGAATTTGAAGAGATTATGGCCCTTATTATAGATTTAAAAGATATCCTTTCAGATGAATCCAGAAGAATGTCAATCATTAAAGAAGAGCTTTTGGTAGTCAAGAGCAAATATGGTGATGAGAGAAGGTCTATAATTGAGTATGCTGGTGGCGAATTGAATATTGAAGACATGATACCCGACACAAAGGTGGTTGTTACAATTTCTCACGCAGGATATATCAAGCGTACCGATCTTTCGGAATATAAAGTGCAGAATAGAGGAGGTAGAGGACAAAAAGGAGTGGCTACCAGAAACGAAGATTTTCTAGAGCATTTATTTGTTGCAACCAATCACCAGTATATGTTGTTCTTTACTCAAAAAGGGAAAGTGTTCTGGATGAGGGTATATGAAATTCCTGAAGGAAACAAGACATCTAAAGGGCGAGCCATACAAAATTTGGTCAATATCGAAAACGATGATAAAGTAAAAGCCTTCTTGGTAACCGAAGACCTGAAAAATGAAGACTATGTAAATAGTAATTATGTGGTAATGGTCACGAAAAAAGGACAAACCAAAAAAACCTCACTTGAACAGTATTCAAGACCGCGTACCAATGGTATTAATGCAATCACAATTAAAGATGGTGATGAATTACTCGAGGCTAAACTTACCAATGGCGAAAATCAGATCATGATAGCACTGAAATCAGGGAAATCTATTCGCTTTGAAGAGAGTAAAACGAGACCGATGGGTAGGAATGCTTCCGGGGTTAGAGGAATAACCTTAAGAGATGAAAAAGACGAGGTTATTGGAATGGTTGCGATTCCAGATGAGGATCTTGATATTTTAGTGGTTTCTGAAAAAGGATATGGGAAAAGGTCAAAATTAAGTGATTACAGAGTTACCAACAGAGGTGGAAAAGGAGTAAAAACCATCAATATCACTGAAAAAACTGGGCCGCTGGTGGCGATCAAAAATGTTTCAGATGATGATGACCTAATGATTATCAATAAATCCGGTATTACTATTAGAATGGGCGTTGCTGATCTTAGGGTTATGGGCAGGGCAACTCAAGGAGTGAAATTGATCAATATTAAAGACAACGATTCTATTGCCGCTGTTGCTAAAGTTTTAAGTGAAGATGAAGAAATCATAGAAAGTCCTGGTAATGAAACAAAAAGTGATGAAAATCATGAAAATAATGAGTAAAATTTTTTAATTTTGCAGGCTAATTAAAACGAATTATAATTTAAGTATTTTTAAAATGAAAAAAACATTTCTGTTGTTAGTAACATTGATGATATGTGTTACAACCTACGCTCAAAAAAATGAAATTAAAGCGGCTGAAAAAGCGCTAAAGAACGATGATTTTGCAACGGCTGTCGCTGAAATTGGTAAAGCTGAAGGATTGGTTGCCAGTGCAGATGATAAGACCAAAGCTAAATTTTATTATGTAAAAGTTCAAGCTTATGCAGGAATGGCTAAAACTGATCCAAGCGATGCTAATTATAACACTGCTGGTGCTGCTTTTGCTGATTTAACTGAATTAGAAAAGCAAATGGGTTCGTCAAAATACACTACTCTTGCTGCCCCTTCTATGGATGTGCTGATCTCGGAAATTTCTGCAAAAGGGATAAAATCTTATCAGGATAAGAATTATTCAGAGGCAAAAAACGAATTGTTTCAGGTTTATCAAATGAGTAAGAAAGATACAGTTTTCTTAGAATATGCTGCAAATGCCGCTTACCTGGATAAGGACTATGATATGGCATTAGGTTATTTTACTTCTTTAAAAGATCTTCAATATACAGGTATTACCACTGAATATAGTGCATTTAATTCTGAAACTGGAGAAAGAGAAATAATGAGTTCCAAATCGAATATGGATATCATGGTGAAAACAGGAACATATAACGATCCTCAGGTAACTACAACAGAATCTAAGCAACCTACAATTATTAAAAATATTGCTTTTGTATATGTTGAAAAAGGAGATACAGATAAGGCTATTGCAGCAGTTAAGGATGCGAGATTGGTGGCTCCGGATGATGTAAACCTGATTTTGACAGAAGCTAACTTACAGATTAAATTGGGCAATAAAGATGAATTTGCTAAGCTAATGAATGAGGCCATAGCGCTTGACCCAAATAATGCTTCTTTGTATTTTAATCTTGGTGTGATCAATGCTGAGCAAGGTGAAGTTGAGAAGGCAAAAGAATATTATAATAAATGTATTGAATTAGATCCAGCTTATGTTGATGCTTATATCAATTTGGGCTCTACAATTTTAGAGGATGATAAGGGGCTTGTTGAAGAAATGAATAAGAGTTTAAGTGATTTCAAAAAGTATGATGAGATAAAGGCAAGACAAGTTGAATTGTATAAAAAAGTAATTCCATTATATGAAAAAGCTTACGAGCTTAGACCAGATGATATTGACACTGTCAGAACTTTAATGAGTTTGTATGAAAATACGGGAATGGATGATAAGTTCAGTACCACGAAAGCAAAGTATGATTCATTGAAATAATTGAATTCAAAGCAAAAAAAAGCTATCAGCGTAAAACTGATAGCTTTTTTTTTGTCCTTTTGCCTTGATGCAAATGAAGCTTCAGCG
>JAUXCI010000109.1 GCA_030618945.1 Flavobacteriaceae bacterium | reverse complement strand
TTGAATAAGTTACCCATGGAATTTGCGGTTGAAGCACAAAAATTGTTGGAAATTTCTTTGGAAGGGTCTGTTGGTTAGAAATTTAAGGTTTAAAATTTAAAATTATGGCTACCATAAACGTATTTGAAGATTTAGAAGTATGGCAAAAAGCTAGGGCTTATGCTAAAGACATTTTTGATATTTCTACAAATATAAAATTTAAGAATGATTTTAAATTGATTAACCAAATATTAGATTCTTCAGGTTCAGTTATGGATAATATTGCAGAAGGTTTTGAACGGGAAGGAAATAAAGAATTTATACACTTTTTAACTATCTCTAAAGGATCTTGTGGCGAATCCCGCTCGCAATTGTATCGAGCATTTGATAGAAAATATATAACTGAAGTAGAATTAAATCCATTAAAAATTAAAAGTGAAGAGTTAAGTAAATCCTTATCAGGATTTATTAAATATCTAAAAAAGTCAGAATATAAAGGTAATAAGTTTTGAGGCAACACCCCAAATCTTAAATATTAAATATTAAATATTGAATTTTTCATGTTACAAATAAAAAATTTACACGCCGGAATTGAGGGTCGAGAAATCCTAAGAGGAATAGACCTCAACATTAAAGCCGGAGAAGTTCACGCTATTATGGGTCCTAACGGATCGGGCAAGAGCACATTATCATCTGTAATTGCAGGGAATGAAACATATGCAGTAATTGAGGGTGATATCCTTCTTGATGATGAAACTATCCTTGAATTATCTCCGGATGAAAGGGCTCATAAAGGAGTTTTTATGTCTTTTCAGTACCCTGTTGAGATCCCTGGGGTAAGTACCACTAATTTTATTAAGACGGCCATCAATGCTAAACGAAAAGCCTTGGGACAAGAGGATCTTCCTGCCAGAGATATGTTGAAAATGATCAGGGAAAAATCGGAATTACTGGAAATGGATCGCAAATTTCTTTCAAGATCTTTGAATGAGGGATTTTCGGGAGGTGAAAAAAAACGTAATGAGATTTTTCAAATGGCTATGTTAGAGCCGCGTTTGGCAATTTTAGATGAGACTGACTCCGGTCTTGACATCGATGCTTTGAAAATCGTGGCAAACGGTGTAAATAAATTAAAAAGCGACGATAATGCAGTAATTGTTATTACGCATTACCAACGTCTTTTGGATTATATTGTTCCTGATTTTGTACACGTTTTACACGATGGTAAAATTGTGAAATCAGGTGGAAAAGAACTGGCTCATGAGTTGGAGGAAAAAGGATATGATTGGTTGAAATAAAAATAAGTTGAATGTTAAAAAGTTTTTATACAGCTTTCTCACTTTAAAACCTTGATCTTTAATACTGTTTTATGGATTTAAAAGAAAAATTAGTGGCCTCTTTTATGGCCTTCGAAAATAAGGGTAACGTAGATCTTGATTCAAAAGTTCATGAAATCCGAACTGCGGCTATTCAAAATTTTGAAAAAGCCGGTTTTCCGTCAAAGCGGGATGAAGAATGGAAGTACACTTCTTTGAATTCCTTGCTTAAAAATGACTATTCTGTCTTTCCTCAAAATGAAGAGGCTGTTGATTTAAAAGATGTAAAAAAATACTTTCTGCACGAAATAGAATCTTTTAAAATTGTTTTTATTGATGGGGTCTATAGTTCATTTTTGTCAGATACTTCACATGAAGTCGCAGACGTTTGTATTCTTTCATCGGCCTTAAAACAGCCAAAATACAAGATGATTGTAGACCATTACTTTGGCACTCTTGCTTCCAAAAATGATAGTTTAACATCATTAAATACAGCTTTTTCAAAAGAAGGATCTTTTATTAATATCCCAAAAAATGTAGTGCTTCCAAAGCCAATACAGGTATTGAACTTCTCAACGGGTAGTGAAAAAGAGATTATGTTACAGCCCAGAAACCTGGTCGTTGTTGGTGAAAATTCGCATGTTCAGATATACGAACGTCACCAAAGCTTAAGTAACAATGTTGTTTTGACCAATGCTGTAACTGAAATATTTGCGCATAAAAGGGCTATAGCCGACATCTATAAGATTCAAAATGACAGAGCCACCTCTTCGTTGATTGACAATACCTATGTACAACAAAAAGACAGCAGTATTGTGTCAATTAATACCTTCTCTTTTGGTGGTAATATTACCAGAAACAATTTAGAGTTTCATCAGGAAGGAGAACACATCACCTCAAATTTGAATGGTATCACGGTAATAGGCAAAAAACAACACGTTGATAACCATACGCTTGTTCACCATAAAAAAGAAAATTGTGAAAGTCATGAAATGTATAAAGGAATTTATGATGATCAATCAACCGGAGTTTTTAATGGTAAGGTAATTGTTGACAAGGAAGCGCAAAAAACAAATGCATATCAACAAAATGACAATGTGCTCATTGGAGATAAAGCAAGTATCAATGCAAAACCTCAGCTCGAAATTTTTGCAGACGATGTAAAATGTTCACATGGCTGTACCATTGGTCAATTGGATAGCAGTTCGCTATTTTATTTACAATCTCGAGGCATCCCGAAAAAAGAGGCAAAGGCCCTTATGCTGTTTGCTTTTTGCAATGATGTAGTGGAAAAAATTAAAATACCAGCTTTAAAATCAAGGATCAATAAATTACTGGCCGAAAAACTGGATGTGAAATTAGGAATGGACATGTAGTCTGTCATGCCTATTTCGAATTCTATTTAACATATTGCCAGGAGACTATTGTATTTTTGTGTTTTGATTCATTCTAAACAAGAACCATGTTCGACGTAGAAAAAATAAGAAAGGATTTCCCAATTCTTAACAGAGAAGTCAACGGTAAGCCCTTGGTATATTTCGACAATGCTGCTACTTCACAAACACCTATTGCTGTGATTGAATCCATTGTTGATTATTACAGCAATTACAACGCTAACATTCATCGCGGGGTACATACCCTTAGTCAGGAGGCTACTAACGCTTTTGAAAAAGCACGTCAGAAAATTCAAAAGCATTTTAACGCAAAAGAATCTTACGAAATTATATTAACCTCTGGTACTACCCATGGAATCAACCTCGTGGCTTCCGGCTTTTCATCCATCTTGGAAAAAGGAGATGAAATTATTGTTTCAGCCCTTGAACATCATTCCAATATTGTTCCCTGGCAAATGCTCTGTGAAAAAACCGGAGCCCTGCTAAAAGTGATTCCAATGACCCCAAAAGGTGAATTGGATATAACAGCCTATGACGAGCTTCTTTCATCAAATACCAAATTGGTTTTTGTCAATCACGTATCCAATGCACTTGGTACCATCAATCCTATAAAAGAAATCATTGACAAAGCGCATCAATATGGAGCGGCAGTTCTCATTGATGGTGCTCAGGCTACGCCTCATATCAAACCCGATGTTCAGGAATTGGATTGTGAATTCTATACCTGTTCTGCGCATAAAATCTGTGGCCCAACCGGGGTTGGAATGATTTATGGAAAAGAAGAATGGCTGAATAAACTTCCTCCCTATCAAGGAGGTGGTGAAATGATAAGTGAGGTTACTTTTGAAAAGACGACTTATGCTGATCTGCCTCATAAATTTGAAGCTGGCACACCTAATATTGCAGGAGTCATAGCCTTTGGAGTAGCTTTAGATTATATGAATCAAATTGGCTTTGATCAGATCGAGTCATACGAACAAGAGCTTCTTAAATATGCCACTAAAAAATTATTAGAAATTGATGATATAGTCATTTACGGTACCTCTGAAAATAAGGCGGCTGTTATCTCTTTTAATTTTGAGGGTATTCATCCTTACGATATTGGTTCCATCATAGATAAATTGGGTATTGCAGTTAGAACTGGCCATCATTGTGCCCAACCCATTATGGATTATTATAAAATACCTGGCACAATTCGTGCTTCTTTTGCTTTTTATAATACGAAGAAAGAGATCGACCATTTTATCGAGGCACTTCTTCGAGCTAAAGCAATGCTATCTTAAACTATTTTCCTTATGAAATATTTATTCTTATTGATGATCATGGCTTGCACTTCAAATACCGAGGTACAATCTAAAATGTTAATTGTAGCTGATCATTTAGAAAATTGCGTGGGGGTCGGTCCTCAATCGTGTATGCTTATAAAAGAAAATCCTGAAGACGAATGGACCTTTTTCTATGACCAAATCGAGGGCTTTAAATACGAGGAAGGTTTTACCTATGAGTTGCTGGTAAATGAAATCCCAGTACCCAATCCTGCTGCTGACGCTTCATCTCTCAGATATAAATTAAAAAATATAGTCTCTAAAATCCCTACGCTTGATAATTCTGAATTAATAAAAGAATGGGCGGTTATCAAAATTAAAGGATTGGAGAAATTAAGCTCCTCACCAACAATGATCTTTGAAAAAGAAGATGCCAAGGTTGTTGGCTTTGCTGGTTGTAACAATTATTTTTCTACTTATACCGTATCCGGAAACACTTTGAGTTTAGGGCCTGCAGGTGCTACCAGAAAGCTTTGTCCTGACATGAGTGTTGAAGATGTGTTTTTTAAGAATTTACCCAATATTGCCCATTTTGAGATCGTCAAAAAAGAACTATATCTATATGATCAAAAAGATGAATTGCTTATCGTAGCCATCTCTGAATAAACTAAAATTTTAATCTAAACATGCCAACCTTGGATAGATAAAACCTGGCAGCTAGGAGATTGCGCCTAATACAATAGCTCAGGATTCTAAATCAAGCTTTCCTGCTTTATTTTTTTGAGAAAGTTCAAACCCTTCATCTACTTGGAGGGTTTCTTTTTTTGCTGCCTTGACAGCAAGTTGGTCGCATCTTTCATTTTGTGGATGTTCATTATGCCCTTTGATCCATTGAAATTTGACTTCATGCTTTTTATACACCAATAAGAAACGACGCCACAGATCCGCATTTTTCTTATCCTTGAAACCTTTTTTTACCCAATTGAATACCCATTTCTTCTCAACTGAATCCACTACATATTTTGAATCAGAATATACAATAACCTCTATGCCTTCTTTTTTAAGCTGTTCGAGAGCCACAATAACGGCAAGTAATTCCATTCTGTTATTTGTAGTCAATCGAAAGCCTTCAGAAAATTCCTTTTTATATGGCTTTCCAACCCACTCCATAAGGATTCCATATCCTCCTTTTCCGGGATTGCCACTACAAGCGCCATCAGTATATACCTTAACTTTCATTCTTTTCTTTTAATATTTGTTGAATCACTTGAGGGAAATTTTCTTGCTCCAGCACATGAATTTTCGCAGCAACGTCAGCCGCGTTATCACTTTTAGTCAAGGCAACAGATTTTTGAAAAATGATTGCTCCTTCATCGTAATGTTCATTTACATAATGAATTGTAATACCCGTAACAGGTTCATTATTTGCCACAACAGCCTCGTGAACATTCATCCCGTACATCCCCTTTCCTCCATATTTTGGTAACAAAGCCGGATGAATATTAATGATTTCATTAGGAAATGCCTTAATAATTGCTTCCGGCACCTTTAATAAGAATCCTGCTAGAACTATAAAATCAGCCTCCTTTATTAAAAAATCCAAGAAAGACTCCGAAAGCATCTCCTTTCTACAGTAAATTTTTGAAGGCACACCCAATCTTTTGGCCCTTTCCAAAACTCCAGCCTCAGCATTGTTGCTAATAACCCAAGTGGTTGTGGCCAAGTGGTTGTTTTTGAAATGTTTAATGATATTCTCTGCATTAGTCCCAGAGCCTGAGGCAAAAATTACAATTCTGAACATATCTAATAAATATTGCGAGTAGACAAAAAAAAGGATAAATATCAAATTGGAAAAGTAAATTGGAAAGTATTTGTCAAATCCCAATCATTTAATTTTTTCTACTTTTATTAGATTTCAAACTAATTTGTATTATTTTTGCAGCAATAAATAAATTAAAACTTAAAAAATTATGTCAGACATTGCATCAAGAGTTAAAGCTATTATCGTTGACAAATTAGGCGTAGACGAAAATGAAGTTACAAATGAAGCTAACTTCACTAATGATTTAGGAGCAGATTCATTGGATACAGTTGAGTTAATTATGGAATTCGAAAAAGAATTTGATATTCAAATCCCGGATGACCAAGCTGAAAACATCGGTACTGTAGGTCAAGCCATTAGCTATATCGAAGAAGCTAAATAATAATTATATCATATTTTATAAAATTACGAGCTTTTCCAAATCGGAAAAAGCTCGTAATTTATTGCTACTATTAATATTAATCAATTGAGATGGAATTAAAACGAGTAGTTGTTACAGGATTAGGGGCGTTGACCCCAATCGGTAATTCTGTTGAAGAGTATTGGGAAGGTTTAGTAAATGGTGTTAGCGGAGCTGCGCCTATAACCTATTTTGACGCTACCAACTTCAAAACTCGTTTTGCCTGTGAGCTTAAAAACTTTGTTGCCACTGATTTTTTTGACAGAAAAGAAGCTCGAAAAATGGATAAGTTCACGCAATATGCCATGGTAGTTGCTGATCAAGCCATTTTAGATTCTGGCTTAAATCTTGATGATGAAGATAGAACCCGAATTGGTGTTATCTGGGGTGCCGGAATTGGAGGGATTGAAACCTTTCAAAATGAGGTGCTTAATCACGCTAAAGGAGATGGGTCTCCACGATTTAATCCGTTTTTTATTCCAAAAATGATTGCGGATATTGCTCCAGGTCAAATTTCTATTAAACACGATTTACAAGGACCAAACTTTACAACTGTTTCTGCTTGTGCATCTTCAGCTAATTCTATAATTGATTCACTCAATTATATTAGATTAGGTCAAGTCGATGCATTGGTAACTGGTGGTTCGGAAGCTGCAGTGGTTATTGCTGGTATGGGAGGTTTTAATGCAATGCATGCCTTATCTACTAGAAATGATGATCCCAAAACTGCTTCTCGCCCATTTGACAAAGACCGTGATGGTTTTGTTCTAGGTGAAGGCGCCGGTTGTTTAGTTCTTGAAGAATTGGAACATGCCAAAGCCAGGGGTGCCAAAATTTATGCCGAAGTTATAGGAGGAGGTCTTTCTGCAGATGCACATCACATTACAGCCCCCCATCCAGAAGGAAGGGGTGCCAAAAATGTCATGTTGAACTGTTTGAAAAATGCCGAAATTGAACCAGGAGAAGTAGATGCAGTTAACATGCATGGAACTTCAACTCCACTGGGAGATGTTGCCGAACTAAAGGCAATTCAAGCAGTTTTTGGTGAAGATGCCTATAATCTCAATATAAATTCGACCAAGTCAATGACCGGTCACTTATTGGGTGCTGCAGGTGCAATTGAAGCTATAGCATCCATCTTGTCGATTAATCATGGAATTGTTCCTCCAACCATCAATCATTTTACCGATGATGACCAAATTGATCCAAAATTAAATCTTACCTTTAATGTGGCTCAAAAAAGAGATGTAAAGATTGCAATGAGCAATACTTTTGGGTTTGGTGGCCACAATGCTTGTATTTTATTTAAAAAATTTGAAGGTTAATACTTAATGAATCTTATTCGCAAAATAACAAATTCTCATTCCCCTAAGGATGAAGAATTTAGTAAAGCGATGAGGAAAGTTCTAGGCTACCGTCCAAAAAAGATTTACTTATATCAAGAAGCCTTTACGCATAGTTCTTTAAAAAAACTAAACGATAAAGGCATTCCTATGAACTATGAACGTCTGGAATTTTTAGGCGATGCAATCTTAGGCGCCGTCATAGCCAATTATTTGTTTAAAAAGATCCCTACGGGCGACGAGGGTTATCTTACCCAAATGCGATCAAAAATTGTAAGTCGTGAGCACCTTAATGAATTGGGTAAGGATCTTGATTTAAAGAAATTTGTAGAAAGCACAATACCCAATAATAATTTCGGTGATAATATTCATGGCAACCTTTTTGAGGCTTTGATCGGTGCCATACATTCTGATATGGGATATTCCTTTACCGAAAAATTTATTTTTCGATTCGTCATAGAACCTTATGTTGACATTGAACGGCTCGAGGGTAAAATAACCAGCTACAAAAGTGTACTGATTGAATGGAGCCAGAAAAGCAGAAAAAAAATAAAATACCATGTTTATGAAGACACTGGAAATGATACCTTGAAGCATTTCAGCGTAAAGCTTTCTGTAGATCAGGATATTGTATCAAAAGGAAGGGCTACTTCTAAAAAGAAAGCCGAAGAAATAGCTTCCAAAAGGGCCTATTATAAGTTAAAAACTCAAATCGAAGCTTAATTGAACCAACAGCAGTAACTTAAAACCTGAGTTCGATTTAAAATATTAAACACAGAAAATCAG